>JAXDKF010000203.1:0-17369 GCA_034667265.1 Fimbriimonadaceae bacterium | reverse complement strand
ACGAAATAAGAGCTGTCCCGTTGTTCGGCTGATCTGAGTTCTGTAGAGAGTCTGTATCTTTCGCTGGCCGGCACATCCAATCCTATCTTGTCCGGGCCCTAGAGCTCCTAAATCCTCACCGGGAAGTACCGCTCAACAGGCTGGGGTGACTCAAGCGCATTTTGAGTAACTCCGACGATTATTTGAGAGACTAATTGAGAGACTGGTTCTAGGCGCCTTGAACCTGTTTGAATCTAGTGGGCGGTACAGGACTTGAACCTGTGACCCCTACAGTGTCATTGTAGTGCTCTACCAACTGAGCTAACCGCCCGAGGAAGCCAATTTATACCCGCTCCGCCGCCCCGAAAGGCCTCCACGTGGCCTGGCAAGGAGCACGTCACCCACTAAGCATTCCGAGGTTGCGCAGCCAGGCGAGGGCTAGGTCCGGCCAGCGGGTGATCGGGAACTTCGTTCGACGCTGAACGATGAAGGTCGGGGGTCCTGCGGGTTACCGTTATGTTGGGAGTGAGCTCGAGCTTACGGTCGTACATTCACAGATGTCCGGGATAGAGCGCCATGGCAAAGTCGGGGCACTACAATGACACTGTAGGGGTCACAGGTTCAAGTCCTGTACCGCCCACCACCTTAAAGTCGTACCTCTGTTTTATCCTGACAAGTATCATCCGCGCAGTGCTCGTGGGCGTGCTATGCGGCTTTGGATGTTGTAGGTAAGGCTTGGCTAGTCGATGGCATCGATACGTACATTAATCCCGACAGGTGGCCGGATTGCTTGGTGGCCGGACAGAACCCCGGCTTGGCACCTTGTGGCGGATTGCGAAATTGGTGCTTGGATCAAGGTCTACCATGAGGCTGGTCACGCCGGCCTAGCTGAATATCTCGGTTTGCCCGTAAATGGCATTCAAGTGAACTGGCGCGGTGCTAGCGGCTATTGGAACTGTAACTTGGAGCTTGTCCCTACGTCGGCGCACCGGTTGTGCTGTGTCGCGGGCGGAGCGGTAATGCACCTAATGCTCGACCAGATCGGTCCTTTGGACAGGCTTTTGGACGCCCACGAAATTAATGGCGCTGTTAGCGGAGACCGAGAGCGCTATGTCAAGGATTGTGGGGGGGCTGATGGTGAAGCTTCATTCGACCGCGATCTGCAGGCAGTGATGGCATTACTTGATAGCAGGCCACAGGCATTGCAGCTTATGAACTCAACCGCCCAAGTCATTTACGAAAGATGGGCTCAATATTCATCCAACGGAGGCCCCCTGACCGGCCCCCTGACTATTCCCTGGGAAGACATCCTTGAAGCGAGGGAAAAGGTCTAAAGGCTTGCACTCGTGTTCCCGCCGAAGATACTGGTCTCTCATTGATGTACAGCCGATTCGAAGGAGAACTGCCGCTTCTTCGACGGTGTGCCAACTGGACGCCATTTTGGACCCGCAGGACGAATCGTGGGCGCCCAGCCACCGCTGGGACCGCCAACAACTTAAATCCCTCTGGGAAAAGAAGTAGGGTTGATCTTCCGATGGGCCAGTTCCTCACGAATGTGAGCATATCTTTGATTTTTATCTAGCAGGTTGACGATGTCATCCTTCGAGAACTGAAGGTCCGTTAGCACATTGATCTCAAACATGCAGCGTAAGATATGGCTGAGAAGAAACGTTTCCTTCTCAGTCGCCGCGCCCTTTTTGTCCTTTGGATTGCGATGAGTTAGATAGTTTCGCGTTCTGATGGCAAGAGCGATCTTTCCGTCATCCAACTTGAGCCATGACATCTTGTCTGGTACTCGGGCACGGGCCTTTTTAAGCATAACGGCAAGCTCGCCAGCTTGACCGGTATGGACTCTGCTCCTTGCCTCAAAAGCTTGGGCCATTGCTAAGAACTCGGAGTCGAGATTCGCTGGTTCGTCGATTGAGCGACCAATAAGAACGTCCAATCCAAACGGATATTGTTTATACACGCGATTCCAATTTTCGAATAAGTCTGACCTATTGAACGCCTGATGAATGGGCAACGTCATTTCCCACGCGTCGGCAGTGCCGGTATAAGGGAAGATTCCAGGTGGCCGGTTTATGATCGTCGCGGTTTCACGCTTGCGCCCATTCTGGATCTCCCAGACTTCGCGGTCGACCGCAATTGGCTTCGCCGTGCAAAACCTCACGAAGATTTCGACCGATTCTGGGAACGTGGCGGCATCGGTGATTGCTTGGCTCCGACTGAACCGGATTTGAAGTACCGTCTGTTCGGTGACGACTTCACGGCGAGGCGAAACGCCTAACATGAAACCGAAGCTCACGACGTCAAGGACGACTTTGCCGTAGGAGGTGGGGAAAGCAACAGCCCGAGGCTTTGCGTAAAAGGCTTTCTGTTTCCTGGCCGTTCTCGTGACGCGGATCCCGCTCTGCATGTGCCAGTGGTAAAGGGTGTCGTAATACAGCCATTGACGCCTCACCTTTGACGCCATGTGACAGTGCGTTCCCTCAATAACCCACTTTGGAATGTATTGGCTTGTGTGGCTATAACCGGTTGAGAAGAGGGCGAGTAGCGTGTATTTACCTTCGTTCAAGCTCTCGCCATGAATCTCGGCGGGCTCATGTGGGAAAGGATAGTGGACCTCAGAAAAGACGCTCCAAAGGTTCAGTTCTGGGTGGCCATCTCTCCATTCCAGGGTGCCGGGGATCTTCTCGCTGGGACTCTTGGGCAGCCACCACCAACCCTTCACCGGCTCCCGTGGCGACGAATCGGAGAGTGGCATGGTGTCACTAAATTCCTCGTGGCTTGCTCCACCAGCTCACGGTATGAAGTCGTGTGCGCGATTGCGGCCTAAATGGCGTAAGCATTGCTTCTGAACGTGCCTCGGTGAACATATCCCTTGAACGTTTGAGGTGGTATGGGCCACGGCTGCTCGACCAAGAGCCCTTCAATGTTAGCTCGTGCTCACCCGACCTTCTTACTTAGTTCTAACCACGACTTGCAAAAAATCATAAGCTACCGGAACGAGAAGGTCCACGGAACCGCGCCACGGGCAACTCCCGCTGTTAGCTAGGAGTTGCATAAATCCATAGCAGCAGTCTGAACCCACTTAATGCTGAATTGCCGACCTGCAGCATCACGAGATGAGCGGTGCGTCCCATTGCGGACCAGAATGGAAGTACGTCGGCTGGCCGGTAAGCCATCTATGCACTAGAAAAAGACCACACGAGGGGGCAGGAACAGGCACCTTCGCGCGGGCCTCCAATAGCCCTTAGGAGGTCGTTTGTGCCTGACAGGAAGCCCGTCCAATATGCCGCGACGATATACCGTCCGCGCCAAGAAGTCTACGATCAATGGAGGCAGTGGCAGAACCTGCCGCGCTATGGAAGGCACCTGAAAAGTGTCGAAGACCTCGCTAACGGACGCACGCGATGGAGCGCCGAGGGGCCATGTTGCGAAGCTGGTGCGTCTGCATCCGCGAGCAAGAATGCGCCCACCTGCTGCAGCAAACCCTTGACGAGGAGAAGAAGGCAGACGAGCTCCTGACCCACTCGCCGAGTCCGGCATCAACCAGGGCGCCGCCGCCACCTACATCCCGCTACGCAGCCCCGCTGCGAGCTTGATGTAGGTCTAATTCCCCTCCCTTTGCGCGCACAGGGAGGGGATGTCGTCGACTTTTTCCCGTGGACGTAAGCTTCTCCTCTTGAGTACTGCGCGCGTTGACCCATGAGCCCTCGGCCTCCCATTGCAAAGCGGTCATCCACGCGCTATACTGAACCGAATGGTACAGTATCGACAAGCCGAGTTCGATGCCTCGTTTGGCGCGCTTTCGGACGCCACTCGACGCGGCATTCTGGAGCGACTCGGGCGCGCGGACGCTTCGATCACAACCCTTGCCGAAACGTTCAACATGACCCTTACGGGCATGAAGAAGCATGTAGGCGTGTTGGAGCGAGCGGGGCTCGTCAGCACAGAGAAGGTTGGGCGCGTCCGGACCTGCAAGCTCGGGCTGCGCGGACTTGAAGAAGAGGCGGCATGGATCGAAAGTTATCGCCAACTCTGGGCCGCGCGCTTCGACGAGTTGGACATCGTTGTCGAGGAACTGAAAGGGAAGGAGAAAGCAAATGCACGTAAGTAAAGAAACTGAGGAGACCCCCACGAAAAGCCGCACGACGGTGGAGCGGAGGTCGGAGTGCGAACTCGTCGTCACACGCACGGTCAACGCGCCTGCGCGCCTGGTGTTCGAGGCGTTTACCAAGGCAGACCTATTCAAGAGGTGGTGGGTACCGAAATCGTTTGGGCTGAACCTGCTTTCCTGCGAAATGGATGTTCGCGTGGGGGGACAGTACCGTCTGGTGTTTCGCCACGAAGATTCGACGATGGAGTTCTTCGGCACGTACCTCGAAGTGACACCGCACTCGCGCCTCGTTTGGACCAATGAGGAAGGTGGCCACGGCAATACGGTCACCACGGTGACCTTCGATGAAAACGCAGGAAAGACGCTGTTGGTCGTGCACGATCGCTACCCCTCGAAGGAGGCGGTCGACTTCGGATCGACGGAAGCGATGCCCGAGGCGTTCGACCAACTCGACGAGCTTCTCGCCAGCCTGGGATCAGCTGCGGAGGCACCTGGTAGTTGAAGTATCGTTAGTATGAGCCTTTACACGACGGCGACCCCGTGGCCATGAAGAACAACTCCCCGTCCGAAGTTATCGACACCATCATCCGCGAGCTAGGAGACTGGCATGGCGAAACGCTCGCGCGGGTTCGAGCCTTGATCAAGCGGGCCGATCCTGAGGTGGTCGAGGAGCTCAAGTGGGCGAAGGCCTCGAGCCCAAGTGGCGTGCCGGTGTGGTCCCACGACGGGATCCTCTGCACGGGCGAGACTTACAAGAGCGTCGTCAAGATGACCTTCGCGAAAGGGGCGTCTCTGCCCGATCCGGCCGGCCTGTTCAACTCCAGTCTCGAGGGCAACACGCGGCGCGCAATCGACTTCTATGAGGGAGACAAGGTCGATGAGAGCGCGCTCATGGCGCTCATTCGCCAGGCTGTCGCGCTGAATCGATCGCTTGCGAAGAAGTAAGGGCTGCGGGTCCATCTTTCTCTCCGTCGGCCGTCATCGCACGTGGGTGAAAAATGAGGTCCCATATATTACGCGCGCGCGTAATATATGGGACCATTTGCGGTGCACTCGTGGCGGCCGGTGGGGTGCACTCGGGGCCGTGCGTGAATGGTCCCATATGTATTAATAGATATATATATATATCTATAAGAGATTAATAAATGGGACCACGTGCGCGAGACGCACGCTCGTCCTGTCCGCTGCATCGACACGTGGACTGGGAACGACTGGTCGTGGGACATGACGTCCCTCGTGTCGAGGCTTAAATAGGCGAACCCGAAGGCATGCGGGTTTGTAGCCTCAACACGCGGCGCCTCGTAGACCGCGAGACTCATATCACTACCGCGTGTTGAGGCAGCGTAGGCGCGGCGTTTTTAGCCTCAGGAGCCGATTCGGACCTACCCACTATGAGGACGTATGCGGCTCCTGAGGCATGGCCACGAGACGGTACGCGGCTCCCTGCGGCTTGGTCGCGAGAGCATTTCCGCGATGAACTTCGCACGTGCTGTATGGTTGAACGGCAATCGAAAAACCCCAAGGAAGAAACCCAATGCGGGCCACAAGCGCAGAACCGACGCACGGATATCGCGTGCGGGAGCTGATCGATTCCGACTGGGATGCGATCGCCGAGCTCATGAACCTGTACAACAAGAGGAGCTTGACGGCAGAGATCTTGCTCCAGCGGGCCAGCCTTTGGGATGACGACGATCCGCGCCAGTTGCTGGTGGCCACGGACGAAAGGGGAGCTCTGGTTGGCTACGCGAAGTCGGAACGGAAGAAGAGCGAGCCTGCCGGGAAATTCGGGATCAGCGTCTTCGTGCATCCTAATGATGTGGGCAAGGGTCTCGGACGAGGCCTCTTGAGCCAGTGCGAGACGTTTGCTCTCAAGAATGGCTGTACGCACGTGCTGACCAGCGTTAACGAGAGTTATCCTCGCGGCGCGGTGTTCGTCGGTAAGGCCGGCTTTGTGCCCGTGCAGCATCTCTTCGAGTCTCGCTTAGCGCTCGATGCGTTTGACAGCGCACCTTTTCTGGCCGTGAAGCCCCGCCTGGAAGAGGCCGGCTATCGATTCACAAGCTTTGGGGAGGAAGGCGACACCGAAGAGAACTGGCGGAAGCTGCATGAGCTGGATTCCACGACGGACGAGGACACGCCTGGATTTGAGAACTGGGGTCGATCAGCTTTCGAGGACTACCGCCAGACTTTGCGCACCGGACATGCGTTCACGCTGGCGGGCATCCACGTCGCGGTAAAAGACGGCGAGTGGGTGGGCGTGAACTTTGTAAAACCCACGCCGGTGGAGGGAGAGATCTGCACAGAGTACACCGGCGTCTTGCGGGAGCATCGCGGCAAGGGTCTGGCGCAGGTGCTCAAGGCGATCGGCATCCAGTACGCGAAGGACTCCGGCGCCGACACCATGAGCACGTTCAACGACGAACGGAACGCGCCGATGCTCGCGGTCAATCGGAAGCTTGGGTTTGTCGCCCAGCCGGGCTTCTATGTGTATCGGAAGGAGCTGGGGCAGTGAGCAGTGAGCAGTGGGGGTATCCCGAGAGGGTCGGGATACCCATTCGAACTACTTCAGAACTTGAACTTGGCCTGCAGATAAAGGCTCGGTTGCGGGGTCGAGGTTCGCTTCGCAAGGCCCATTTGGCCGAACGGCCTGACGCCCAACGAGAAGCGGCCATCGGTGACGAGGTCGAGACCTCGATACGACTGCCGATACTTGTTGGATTCGGTATCGAGAAGCGAGATGATCAGGCCGGCGCCTCCGATCGCGATCAGAGTGCCGTTGTCGTCTAACAGTCCAGCGAGCAGCAGGATTGCCGAGATCACCATGACCGTTCGCATGGTCTCGCGACGATTCGAGCTCGTCAAGGAAAGGCCAGGGACGTTTGACGACGTCAGGGTCTGTGTTGCCGCGTGGTCGGGCGTCTTGCCAAAGGCAGGGCAAACCATCAAAGCGCACACCGCGGTCGCGGCGATCTTGGTTGTTAGGCTCTTTAATTTCACTTGAGAATCCACCTCCAAAATCGTAGTATGGCTTCTTTGTAGGAAGGTGTTGAGGTGTTGAGGTATTGGGCGGAGGCTCCGGGTTTAAGTAAGCGGTCATCGACTCCAGAGGGTGTCGCCTCGCGAGGTGGACCAGTCGTACGGCTCAATGCCGTGCCTTCGCAAGCAATACGGATGATAGCCAAAGCTTCCGAGCAGCTCGGCGGTGCTCGCCCTGGAAACCTGATAGCGATCCTCACCTGATTTCAGGTGCTCGATAAGCAATACCGGATCGCGGGTGCGAAGGGTCTCTTGCGCGCCGAGCAGGACCTGGTGCTCAAAGCCCTCGACGTCGATCTTGATGAAGTCCACATGCTCCAACGCATGGCGCTCAACCAGGTCGTCGAGGCGCACCATCGGCGCCATCTCGTAAGCGCCCGAGTCATCGGAGTCCACGGCGACCCGATGCGCTCCGAAGTTGGTTTCCGAAAGATTGATACGGACCTCGCCCGGCTCCGCGCCTGCCGCAACGCCTTCGAGAATGATCTGGGAAAAGCCGTTCGCCTCCGCGTTTCGTTTCAGATAGGCAAGATTGGTAGACGTCGGCTCGAGAGAGATCACTCGCCCGCTCGGACCCACGCGCTTGGCGATGTAGAGAGCGTACGTGCCGACGTTCCCGCCGACGTCGATCACATTCATTCCAGGCTCGAGGAACCGGTCCATCCACTTGAACGAGCGCGGCTCTTTCAGGCCATGGATGAATGTCAGCCTGGTGCTGGCGTTCTTGGTCGGGCTGTGGAGCACGAGGCCGCCGTCGAAGGTGATGCGCACCTCGTCCCGCTTGCTCATGACTTGGTCCCAATACAACCGCCGGATCTGCTTGGATAAACGCACGCGCGCCTAGGTTACAGGATGTAATCTTTGCTTATGAACCTCGCCGCTCTTCTGATCGCGCCCTTGATGCTCTCCGGGCAAGCGCACGTCGCTACAAGGAATCCTCGCGTTCTGATCCAGACGGCTCTGGGGGCTATCGAGGTGGAGATCGATGGGAACCGCGCGCCGGTGACCGCGACGAATTTCCTGCGCTATGTCGATGCCGGCCACTACAAGGGCGGGCGCTTCCACCGCACCGTGACGATGCAGAACCAGCCGGACAAGAACATCAAGATCGAGGTGATCCAGGGCGGCGTGAACCCGTCGTTTGAGAAGAAAGATTTCGAGCCGATCAAGCTGGAGCGTACGAGCGAGACGCATCTCCTGCATCTGGATGGGACGATCTCCATGGCACGCGATGGAGCCGATACGGCTACCTCGGACTTCTTTATCTGCATCGGTAACCAGCCGGAGCTGAACTATGGCGGGAAGCGAAATCCGGATGGGCACGGGTTCGCCGCGTTCGGACATGTGACCAAGGGCATGGACGTGGTTCGGATGATCCAGAGGTCGCATGCGAAGGCGCAGACGCTGGAGCCTGCGATCAAGATCTTGTCGATCGAGCGGGTGAAGTAGGGCGCATCGCAGACAGGAATGTCTGCGCCACGCACGATCAACGTCCCCACGATCAACGGTCACTTCGTCGTGTTCGCGATGTAGAAATCCTTGGCCGCCGGATTCATTTGGTCCAGCAAGCCACGCGCCCTATCCGCGATGTCCTTCTCGGGCGACCACGCAAGACCCCACGCGGATGGCACACGATCGATCACCGATGCGCGCGCTCCTTCGGGCACGGCCGCGAGCAGGCGCAGGCCGGCTTCTTGCGTTCGCTTATCGGGCGACGCGCAAAGCGCGTCGATCAGGGCGGCGGCGGTTTCCGGCGCGCCCTGATCCATCGTCGGACCGAGGGATTGCGGATAGCGGGAGGCTTCACTCTTCGCCCACTGCAGAACGCCGCCGGGGGCGCGCCTCGCCATCTCCTCCGCGAACCATCGCATGTGCGGCGGCTGCGCATCGAACGCGCTCAAGAGATCGGGCGAGAAGCAATTGACGAACTTGGCATCGTCCAAGTGAGCGCCCGAATCGTGCACGTCTTTCAACACGCGAAGGTAAGTGCCGGGACCGGGACAGGGGATGAGCAGCTTGCGGATGTCTTGATAGCCTGCTCCGTCGGTATAGATCCAGAGACGCATCTGGTCCCAGGGTCCGCGGAACCTCGACTTATCGGTGTACGCAGCGAGCTTCGGCAGAACGGAATCTACGGCCGGAACGACGCGATATTTGACCTTATCGTTTGGCTCGTGCTTTGTCATCTCGATACAGCCGAGGCGCAGCTTTCCTTTTGAATCCAGCATCGGTCCATGGACGGTGGTTTGGGCTGCTGGCGGAAGGGTCATTGCCAAGGCGACCAGGATGACCACGTCCTGAACATCCTCGTCATCCGTGATGAGCATGGTGCCGGGCGGGATGTTGATGGATATCTGCTCGAGGAATGGGTTGGTGAACGAGACCTCGCCCTGGTTCATGTCGTTGCAAACCACACCAAACTGGAGACCGTCCAGATTCTGCTGTCCGAGCAGAGGACCGTTTGGATCGGTGCCGATGCGAACTCCGCCGGAAGAGGCGGTTTGCGGCGCGTCCTGCGGCGGATCGGGCAAAACGTAGCCGGTCTGCTTGATCTCCTTGATCACATTGCAGAGGCAGCGCTCATGGAAAACGTCCTCGAATTTGTTCTTGATCGGAATGGACAATTGCGTGAATTGCTGGCTACCGCTCGGCCCCTCGGTCCGAATCATCTTTCCGTCGGCTTCCGTCTCTCGATAGAGCTTCCAATCGATTGAGACGATGAAGTTTCGCTCCATCGGGAAGCGGACGATCGACGAACAGGGCTTCTCGTTGAAGCATGCGAGGTCGTATTTGACGAAGTTCTTGGGATCGTCGTCGTTGTAGGTGGCCTTTAAATCGCGGAACGCCGTGTACTCGATCGACTTGACGTCAAGAGCGGCGCCGAAGCGCTGAGCGGCCTCTTTCAGACCACCGATTGCTCCGCTTTGCCACGTGTAGCCTTCGCCCATGCCCTCCGGACGGCCGTACATAGGCTCATCAGTTGCCTTGTGCGGCCCGTGGCAGCGTTTGTCGCAACTGAAATCGCAGTCCTGGTGACGGTAGTGCTTCTGGCCCTTGCACTCGTTGATGCATTGCATCATCCCCAGATAGCCCCGCTGCTCGTTGCCGGTATCGACGCACCTCAGAGTGAACTCGATTCGGTTGGTGCCATCGAGTGCGTAGACCTGGGTCACCGGGTTGGGGATCGGGTTCGGCGGGAGGTCCTGTTTGGTACTGGCGAGAACCAAGACCAATGGCAACATGCATGCAAGCATGCATGCATTGTAACGCGGGGGAGGAAAGCGTTAAGCGTTAAGCGTTGAGTGTTGAGCGTTGAGTGTTAAGTGTTTAGTGTTGAGCCTTTAGCTCAGCTCTCAGTCCTTGCCACACTAGTGATCCGTGGAAGGCGTGGTAGCGGGAGCGTTGCCCCGACCCATCAAGAAGAGAAGGGGCAGAGACGCCAGAAACGCGAAGGCTACGACGCGGAAGATGTCGTTAAACGACATCACGGCAGACTGGATGGAGATCGTCCCGTTTACGACCTTGAGAGCCTGCTGTTGGGCGACCACCGGGTCGAAGCCCTTCGAAATGAAACCGGCCGATAGAGCCTGCAGACGCTCGAGGGCGAGCGGGTTGTAGATGCTCACGCGCTCCGAGAGGATCGCGTGGTGGAAGCTCTGCCGCTGAGCGAGCAGCGTCGTCAATACCGCGATTCCGATGCTTCCGCCAAGCTGGCGCGTAAGGTTATAGAAACCTGACGCGGCGGGAATGTCCTTCCTTGGCACGGGGCTCAAGGTCGCAAGGCTCAAAGGCAGAAACATCATGACGGTCCCTGCCCCTCGCAAGATCAAAGGCCAGAAGAGCTGGTCTTCTCCGGTTTGCGGCGTGAGGCTGCCCAGCATGAACATGGTCCCGACGACCGTGAGCGCGCCAAGCGCGATGAGCACGCGAGAGTCGATCTTGCCGCTGATTTTGCCCATGATCGGCATCATCACAGCGGACGCGATCGCCCCGGGAAGCAGCAGCATTCCGGTCTGCTGAGCGGTGAGATGCAGGAGCGATTGGGCGAAGATCGGAACGGCAAAGATTGCTCCGAACAGTCCCATTCCAAGCACCGCCGAGAACATGCTGCCGGCCGCCACCGAGCGGTGCCGCAGGACGCGGAGATCGACGGCGGGATGACGCGTCGCCAGCTCGCGCCAGATGAACAGCGCCATGCCGACGACCGCAGCAATCGTGAGGGTCACGATGAGGCGCGAGTCGAACCAATCTTCCGCGTTGCCCTCTTCCAGCAGCCACTGCAAACTGCCAAGCGCGATGACGAGCAAGCCGATGCCGATCCAATCGACTTTCGAGCTGATCTTTCTCGCCAGGGCATCCTCGGGCAGGAACCGCATCGCCATCAGCACGCCGGCGATCCCGACGGGAACGTTCACATAGAAAATCCACGGCCACGACGCATTGGTAGTGAGCCACCCGCCCAACGTCGGACCGATGGCAGGCCCGGCAATCACCCCGATGCCGAAGATCGCTTGAGCGCGCCCCTGCTCTTCCTTCGGAAAAGTTTGGAAGAGGATCGCTTGGGCGTTCGCGATCAGTCCGCCACCTGCCAAACCCTGTAGAACACGCGCGGCGATCAGCATCGGCAGGCTCGTGGCCATCCCGCACAGAACGGAGGCAATCGTGAACCCGGCGATCGAGAAGATGAAGTAGCGCTTTTTGCCGAAGTAATCTCCGAGCCAAGCGGCCAGGGGAATGACGATCACGGTGGCGATCGCATAGCTCGTGATCACCCATCCGATCTCGCTCAGAGTGGCGCCCAGCGTGCTCTGCATGTCCGTGAGAGCAACGTTCACGATGCTGACGTCTATAACCTGAAGCAGCGCCGCAAGGGACGCCGTGGCGACGATCATCCACTTCCATAGGCTGGAGCCATGCTGGACAGCGGCCATATTTCGAGCGATCGGAAGGGAAGCCATAGGCGAATAGCGGAAAACGGAGCTTACCAGTTACTACGCGCGTATAGTAAAATGTGGCTCGCATGACATTTGAAAGTGGAGAGGACTCTAAGAAAGCACCCGCAGGTTTAGACTCGGCCGAACCGAACGGCCGGCCGGTGGAGCCTCCAAAGAAGCGACGGAATCCGACTGGGCTGGTGATCGGCGGGGTCGTTCTCGTGGCGGCGATCGCCTACGGCTACAGGGCGTGGCAGTACGGCAAAACCCACGTGTCGACGGACGACGCCTATGTCACAACCGACGTCATTCCTATCAACGCCCGGTCTTCAGGGATCGTCGATGCGGTTCTTGCCACGGACAATCAGCGAGTGAAAGCGGGCGACGTGCTCGTTCGGCTGGACGACGCCACTTATAAGGCCGATGTTGCCCAGGCGGAAGCGAACCTCGCGATGGCGAAGGCGGCGGTTGGCGGAGCGTCCACCGACGTCCAGATCGCGGAGCAGGCGGGTGTTGCCCAAGTCGCACAAGCCCAAGGCGCACTAGACGTTGGCGGAAGCGACGTCGCCAGTGCTCGGACGAACGTCCAGCGCGCGCTATCTTCTGTAGCGAGCGCCGAGGCGGCCGTTGGCACCAGCGAAGCAGAATTCCAAGCGGCTCAAGCGGCGATCGTTTCGCGCCGGGCGTCGGCAAGCCGCGCAAAGGAGCAGATCTCGGCGGCCCGGGCTCAGCTCGCGAGCGCGCAATCCGCGGTGAAGGCCGCGCAGGCGAACCTGGCCAGCGCCGAGGCTATCGCATCGAACGCGGAGAAAGACGCGGCACGCGCGCGAACCCTCGTGCAGCAGGGCGCGATCGCCGCCTCCGTGGCTGAGGCTCGGGAGACGTTGGCATCTACCGCAAGGGCTGCCGCCGAAGCTGCTCGCCAACAAGTCGACGCGGCGGAGGCGATGGTCGCGCAGCGTCGGTCTGACGTGAGCTCCGCAGAGGACATGGCGAGGGAAGCGCAGTCCGTGATCGCCCAGGCTGAGGCGCAGGCCAACGCGGCCAAGAGAGCGGTTGTCGCTCGGCGGGCGGTCGTTGCCGAGGCGCAAACCGGAGTGGACGCAGCCAAGCAGGGTATTACCGCTGCCGAAGCCAAGAACCGGCAGGCGCTGGCACGACTACAAGAGTCCAGAACGGCGCCCAAGCGCGTGGGTCTGAGTGAGGCCGTTCGGCGAAGCGCGTTAGCGAGAGTTCAGCAGGCGGCGGCGGCGCTGGAAGCAGCCCGAGTGGCTCTGGATCGCACCAGAATTCGCACTCCGATCGACGGAGTTGTGAGCAGGCGGTCCGCACAACTTGGACAACAGGTCGCGCCCGGGCAGCCCTTGATGGCCGTCATTCCCGACGAGCGGCCTTGGGTCGTTGCGAACTTCAAGGAGACCCAGCTCGGTGAGCTTCGATCGGGGGAGCCGGTGGAAATCCACGTCGACGCGATCCCGGGCGTGGTGTATCACGGCCACGTGCAATCGATCTCTCAAGGAACGGGTGCGACGTTCGCGCTGCTGCCCGCGGACAATGCGACGGGCAACTTCACCAAGGTTGTGCAGCGGGTGCCCGTGAAGATCACGCTGGACGACGGGCAGAGCAATCTGGACAAGCTCAGGGCGGGATTGTCCTCCACCGTCGCCGTGATTCTGAGGGGCCGATGACCTACCAAGATCCGCGGCTCAGCCCCGCCTATCAACTCTGGTTGGCGAGCAACGCGTGGCAGCGAAAGGTGCGTCGCGCGCTGGAGCCGTTCGATCTCACGCACGTGCAGTTCGTGATCCTTGCGAGCATCGATCTGTTGGCGAGGGAGGGCACGCAGCCTACGCAGATCGCCGTATGCCGGTTCGCCGCTCTGGATGAGAACATGACTTCACAAGTCGTGAAGACGCTGATCCAAAAGGGCCTTGTGAGGCGGGAACAGCACGCCGACGATGCAAGAGCAAAAATCCTAGCGCTCACGAAAAGCGGCCAAGAAACAACGTGCGGGGCTCGCAGCGCCGTCAAGCCTGCCACATTGGCGTTCTTCGCTCCGCTAGGTGAGCGGGCCGACGAGCTTACGGCACTGCTCGCGGACCTGAATGCTAATTCGCAGGACTGCTCCGGCTAGGCGGGCTCGGCTTGTCGGTCGGCTAGCAGGTGCGTCAGACGATCTATCTCCGCGTGGGCGGCGGACAACAAGCCGTCGTGCTTTCTCGCAGTCTTGGCCGCCCTTGCCTCCCAACTTGCTTCCGCTGCCGCCTGTTCGTCCTTGGCCAGCCTCTGGACGTAGTGGGCTACGAGCTCGGACCGCGTGGAGTGGCCAAGCTTGCCGCGTATGCGCACCCAGTAGGTATTTACGGTGCCCTTACCGATACCCAGCTTGTGGCTGATCATGTCGTCGGTGTAGCCCTTGGTGGCCAGGTCCAATACTTCTAGTTCTCGGTTGGAAAGTTGAGGTTTCATGTTTCTGACCAAGCAGCGTTGTATATCGAATTATATACATAAAACGGATACGCGAGGAGATTGTTCCCGCTGCTTGCTGAAGCGGCTTTTTAGCCGACAAGGAATGCTCGGGCGAGCCACCGAGCGCGAGGCTCGGCACATGGAAAGGGCCCCGGATTAGGACTCAGCTTTCGGAGTGCGCTCCATGAGCTTTTGCACGGCGTCTCTCGGCGAGAGGCGACCGGTTATCACCGCGTCGATCGCGGCGAACATGGGCATCTCGATGCCTTGCACCTTCGCGAGGATCTGCGCGCATGCGGACGTGGTGACGCCCTCGACAACCTGGTCCACTTTCGTGACTGCCTGGTCCAGCGGAACGCCCTCTCCAAGCGAGCGGCCCACGCGGTAGTTGCGGGAGAGCTGGCTGGCGGCGGTGGCGAAGAGATCGCCGACTCCCGCGAGCCCCATGAACGTATCCGTGCAGGCGCCCATCGCAATGCCGAGGGACGTCATCTCGTGCAGACCGCGCGCGAGGAGAGCGCCTTTCGTGTTGTCGCCAAAGCCCAGGCCGTCGGACATTCCGGCGCCGATCGCGAGCACGTTTTTGAGCGAGCCGGCGAGCTCGACGCCGACGACGTCGGAGCTCAGATAAACGCGAAAGGTCTTGCACATGAACGCGGCCCTCACCTGATCCGCGATCTCTTTGTTGATTGACGCGGAGACGGCGGCGGTCGGTATCTCGCGCACGATTTCGACCGCCAGATTGGGTCCTGACAAGACGGCTCGCTCCGAAGTAGGGAGGGCCTCTGCGACCACTTCGCTCATACGTTTGGCGGTGTTCGCCTCCAAGCCTTTCGCGGCAACGACGACGAGTGGATGTTCGCCTTTCACCACGCTGACGACCTCTCTAACTGCGTGAGAGGGTACGGCGACTACCGTCATGTCCGTCGCGCCCAGGTCCTCATTTAAAAGAGTGAATCTCGTGGGCTGGGGGACCTCGAAGCCCGGCAGATAGCGATGGTTGACGCGTGTCGATTGAAGATCTGCGATCTCATCAGTGCTGCGGCCGACGAGCGTGACCTCGTGTCCATTGCGGGTGAGAAGGATCGCAAGCGCAGTACCCCAGCTCCCGGAGCCGAGCACTGCGACCTTCATGCATGAGAGATTACCGGTTAGCGAAGGAATGCAGGATTCAGGATGCAGGATGGGTGTTGAGGTATTGGGGTGTTGAGGTATTGAGGTGTTGGGCGGTTCCGAGGTCCGAGCTCCGAGTTCCGAGTTTAGAAAAAGAGGGCCCCGGCGATGGCCGGGGCCCTGAGGTGGACGCGATTGTTGGATGGTCGATTAGTGGCGTCTGCGGCTCTGGCCGACTCGGGCGCCTTGGCTAGCTCGGATGGAGCCCTGCGCCTGGCCGAAGCGGCCCTGCTTCATGATTCCTAAGCCTTGCTTGCTTCCGAGGCGAAGTTGGCTCTGCGAGCCGAAGCTCCTCTGTGAGCTGACGCCCGTCTGGGATCCAAGTCGCATCGACGGGATCTGAGGCGTCTGCACGCTGAAGCGCGTCTGGCCGGCCGTGTTAGAGCCCAGCTTCATCGACTGGACGGCTTGGCCCGCGAGCTGAGCCTGGCCGCCAATGATTCTCTGCGTTCCGCCGACTCTCGCCTGAGAGCCCTGACCGGCTGTCATTTGCGAGCCGAAGCGAGCCGAGCTCTGGGACCCGCTCATCATCTGCGAGCTTTGGGAACCGGACACGCGTCCGCTAGAGGACGTCTGCTGGCCAAAGCTCTGGGAGCCGGCCTGCGTCTGCGAGAACCGCGTGTTCGAGCCTGCCTGGATGGCTTGGCTGAACTGCGTTCGCGTTGCTATGCCGCCGACGGTCTGGCCGCCGGCACTCACCGTGCCGGATGTCTGCTGCCCGCCGATTTTCGTGGTGCCAGACGTCTGTTGGCCGCCGCTTACGGTGCCGGTTGTTTGCTGTCCGCCACCGGTCTTGGTGGAGCCCGAGGTCTGTTGGCCGCCACTTACGGTCCCGGAAATCTGCTGCCCGCCACCAGTCTTCGTGGAACCGGAAGTCTGCTGTCCACCGGTCACCGGTCCGGTGGTCTGCTGTCCGCCACCAGTCTTCGTCGAGCCGGAGGTTTGTTGGCCGCCCGTGGCTGTACCTGTGGTCTGCTGTCCGCCTGAGCCGGTCTTGGTGCCGGTGCCGCCGGTCGTCTGCTGTGCCACCGTACCGGATGTCTGCTGTCCGCCTGATCCGGTCTTGGTTCCAGTGCCGCCGGTCGTCTGCTGCACGACCGTGCCGGATGTCTGCTGTCCGCCTGATCCGGTCTTGGTTCCAGTGCCGCCGGTCGTCTGCTGCGCGACCGAACCGGATGTCTGCTGCCCACCCGAGCCGGTCTTGGTTCCGGTGCCGCCGGTCGTCTGCTGCGCAACCGAACCGGATGTCTGCTGTCCGCCTGATCCGGTCTTGGTTCCAGTGCCGCCAGTCGTCTGCTGCGTCGCCGAACCGGATGTCTGCTGCCCACCCGAGCCGGTCTTGGTGCCGGTGCCGCCGGTCGTCTGCTGCGCGACCGAACCGGATGTCTGTTGTCCACCTACGCGTCCTCCCGAGCCCACTGTTTGGCTGCCCGCGTTCGTCGACTGTTGCACTTGCTGCGCCAGGCGACTGGCATCCGCGGACTGGCGCACATCCATCAAGGTCGACTGCAGGCTATAGACCATAGAATCGCCTTGCACCACGCCCACGTCCGTGCGCTTTCCAATCAAATCGAACTGGATGCCTAGCTGAAGACCTAGCGCGTCAACCACCTGCATATAGGCGGGCGCTTGGCGCGTGCTCAATCGAAACGTCGAAG
>JAXDKF010000202.1:0-7308 GCA_034667265.1 Fimbriimonadaceae bacterium | reverse complement strand
CGAAAGAAGATCATCGACAAGGTCGCCGAGGGTGAGGGCGGACGCTTCCATGCGACCCAAGCGCTCGTCCGCGGCTTTGTCCAGCCGGTCTCCCAGCTCCTCCCGGAGGAATCGAACGTTTCCGATGACCCCACGGAGCGGAGATCGCATGTTGTGCGAGATCGAGTACGTGAACTGGTTGATCTCGTCGATTGCCCTGTGAAGATCGAGGCTGCTATCCTTCAGAATGCCTTCGGCGAGCTTGCGGTCGGTGATGTCTGTGGAGATTCCGCACACTGCGTAAGTGGCCCCGATGGCGTCGGTCAGGGGGAATTTGATCGAGAGATAGGTGCGCGTCTCGCCGTGAACGGTGACCTGCTCTTCGAACTGCAGGGGAGCGTTTTGGTCTACCACGAGCTGGTCGTGGGTGCGGATGACGCGCATGTCTTCCTCGGAGATCAGCGAGGTCCCGAGTTTCCCGATCACATCTTCTCGCTCGACTCCGAAGAGCTCGAGGAAGGCCTTTTTGACCAACGTGATCGTCCCGTCCAGGTCCTTGACGTAGACCACGGCGGGCGCATGGTCGAGGATCGCCTCCAGTCGGTGTTCCGTTTCCTGAAGCGCCAGGGCCTTCGCGGTTCGATCGGCCTGCTTTCCCGCGAGCTCTCGCCGTGCGATTTCCTCGTGTTTGCGCTCTGTCACATCGATGACTGCGCCCACGATCTTGGCCGGCTCGCCGTTCTCCGCGAGAGACAGTTGCGCGCGGTCCAAGAGCCATCTCACGCTTTGGTCGGGCAACAGCACGCGGTATTCGAGGTTGTGAGTGGATCTCCCGTCGAGCGTGCCGTGGATGGACTGCTGATAGCGGTTGCGATCGTCGGGATGCACAAATGAGAGGAGGCCGTCTGGGCCTAAAGCGCATGCATCGTCAGGCAATCCGAGAAGCTTGCAGAGGCCGCGGGACCCCTGTCCCTCGCCCGCGGTGAAATCCCACTCCCACAGACCTATTCCCGCCTTTTCGAGGGCTGCGAGGTGCCAGGAGACTGGGGTGAGCTCAGCGCTCGAAATCGTAGCGTCAACCGAACTCTCCTGGGCATGAATGGTCATTCATTAAACAAGTCCGTCACGCGACCCGCCCTTGATAGGAGCTACGCATCCACGGCTTCTTCGCGTTCGATCAAGGGCCATTATTGCTGCTACATTGCGGGTTTTGGCAGCCCCATTTTTTGTTGGTAAAGCTAAACAAAGTTTTATGTACGGGCAACTGCCTACACGCAGTGTCCGAGCTACTTAACAGCCTTCTGCTTCCACTCGTCGAGCAGCCGCAGCGCCTCGATCGGGGTGAGTCGGTTGACGTCGAGCTTCTTCAGCTCCTTGACGATCTCCGGCTCTTCTGCTTCGAAAAGGGTGAGCTGCAGTTTTTGCGTTTGGGCGGTCACTGCGCGAGGAGCCTGATCCTTTTCCTCTAGCTCAGCCAAGATCTCGGCCGAGCGATGGAGAACGGAGCCGGGGACTCCCGCCATACGCGCAACGTGGATCCCGTATGAGCGATCCGTGCCTCCGGGCAGCACGCGGTGGGTCCACACGATGTCGTCGCCAAACTCCTCGACCGCCACTCGGTAGTTGGCGATGCCCGGGATCTGGTCGGCCAGTGCGTTGAGCTGGTGGTAGTGCGTAGCGAAAAGCGTTTTCGCGCCGACCGCCGCGAGGTGCTCCACCATCGCCCATGCAATCGCGAGGCCGTCGTACGTGGAGGTGCCTCGGCCGACCTCATCCAAGATCACCAGCGATCTTTCCCTTGCATGGTTGAGAATGTTCGCGCTCTCGACCATCTCCACCATAAACGTGCTCTGCCCAAGCGCCAGCTCGTCCTTCGCGCCGATGCGCGCGAAGATGCGATCGCACAGTCCGACGGTGCAGCTCTTTGCGGGCACATACGAGCCAATCTGCGCCATCAAAGTGATCAATGCGTTCTGCCGGAGGTAGGTCGACTTTCCGGACATGTTGGGCCCGGTCAGAATCACCACTCGCATGGAAGCGTTAAGCGTTGAGCGTTGAGCGTTAAGGTCCCCATCAAGTTCACCGGCAATGCTTTTGCCGCCTCCCAGGTCCGTATCATTGGGCACGAAGCCGGGGCTTGCGGCTTCTACGACGGGGTGCCGGCCACCTTCCACGATGAGCAGGTCTTCACCCGAGAGCACGGGCTTGGTGTAGCCGCGCATCGAAGCAACTTCGGCGAGCGATGCAAGCGCATCGATCTCAGCCAACGCCCGCGCGGTCTGTAGCAGCGAGCGTGCATGCTCCGCAACCCTCGAGCGCAGCCGGCCAAACAGGTCAGCTTCTAGAGTGTTCGCCTTGTCCTGCGCTCCGAGCACGAGCGACTCCTGCTCCTTCAACTCGGCCGTGATGTAGCGCTCCGCGTTGGCCGTGGTCTGCTTCCTGATGTACGCCTCCGGCACCTTCGACACATGAGCCTTGGGCACCTCCAGGTAGTAGCCAAACACGGAGTTGAAGCCCACTTTGAGCGACGAGATGCCCGTCTTCTCCCGCTCCTGCGCTTCCAGAGTCGCAATAAAGGCCTTGCCTCCGCGCGAGAGGTCGCGAAGCTTGTCCAGCTCCAGGTCGTGGCCGGGCCGAATGACGCCTCCCTCTCGAATCGTGTGCGGTGGATCGGCGACGAGCGCTTGATCGAGGAGCAAGGCCAACTGCGAGTGGTCGACGATCTGCTCGCGCAACTCCTGTAGCCGCCCAAGTCCAACTTTGCGCAGTGGATCGGCCAGGGAGGGGAGCGCCAACAGAGAAGTCCTCAACGCGGCGATGTCACGTGGTCCAGCCAAACCCGTCGCCGCGCGGCTGACCAAACGCTCGAGGTCCGACAACCTCTTGAGGCCGTCCCGTAGGTCGCCTCGCGCCATCGCTTGCGACATCAACCGCTCGACTGCATCGAGCCGCGCCTGGATCGATTCGGCGTGCAGCAAGGGTTGCTCGATCCAGCGCCTCATCAACCGCGACCCCATCGGTGTGATCGCTTGATCGAGAACCCCGAGCAGCGTGTGCTTGCGTGTGCCGTCGGCGAGGTTTTGGGTGAGCTCCAGACTGCGGCGCGTCGCCATGTCCAGCCGCATGAAGCTGTCGACGGAGTAAGTGGACAGCGCGCCGACGTGACCGAGGGCCAGGCCGTTCTTCTCCGCGTAAGCCAGGATCATCGAGGCGGCCACGATCGCGGAGGGCTTGTCCTCGCACCCAAATCCGCGCAGGTTGGCGACGTCGAACTGGTCCAGGAGCTTGCGATAGGCGCGGTCCTGGGAAGGAACGGCCAAGGAAGTGACGGAGGATCCCAGGCCCGCTTGAGCCAATTCGCCCAGAGCCTCGGCGGCAGGTCCGACGAGCAGCTCGCTGGGCCGTAGGCGAGCCAACTCCTGTAAGAGCCGGTCCTGCGTGGCCTCGCCTTCGATCTCAGTCACCACGAACTCGCCTGTGCTCGGATCGAGGGTGGCCAGCCCTGCCCGGCCGTCCTGCATGCAGATCGCGGCGAGGAAGTTGTTCTGGCCGGACTGGATCATCGAGTCTTCCAGCACGGTTCCTGGCGTCAGAACACGCGTAACTCCGCGCTTGACCAAGCCTTTTGCTTGCTTCGGGTCCTCGAGCTGATCGCAGAGGGCTACTTTCAGGCCTTTCGCCAGAAGCCTGGCAAGGTATTTCTCCACGGAATGGAACGGCACGCCCGCCATGGGAAGCCGATTGCCGCCGTCCTCGCGGCCGGTCAGCGTGATCTCGAGCGCCGCGGCAGCCGATTCCGCGTCCTCCCCATAGAACTCGTAGAAGTCGCCCACGCGCATCGCCAGCAGCACGTCGGGGTTTTCCGCCTTGGCGCGGTAGTACTGCTGCATCATAGGAGTGCGCCCTGCGATCACAGGTTCAGTATCCCCGAGGGTCTCACCTGGTCCAAGCGGCCTTCGTCATAATTCTTATGCGCGGAGGTTTAGGATGAAACGACTCCTGCTCAGATGGTTCCTTCTGGCGCTCTCCGTGGTGGGTGCGTCGCTCATTTGCGAATCCCTCGATTTGGGCTTTGTGGTCAAGGCCCTGCATGACAAGGGGCACCTAGGCCGGGACATCTTCGAGCTTTTCATCGGCGTCGCGGTGCTCTCGCTGCTCAACGCGATCGTCAAGCCGATCTTGAAGTTCCTAACTCTGCCGCTAACATGCGTAACGCTCGGACTTTTCTCCTTCGTGCTGAATGCGCTGATCCTCTGGTTGGCTGCGTCCCTGAACCTGGGATTCACGATTACGGGAACTGGTTTGAATGCTTTTGTCGCTGCGTTGGTTGGAAGCGTCTTGATCTCCTGCATCAACGCGATCCTAAGCATGTTCCTCTCGGGCGACAAGGATGATTAGAAACTACCGATGGCGCCGGCTCTTTGCGCCCGCCGCGGGGCTGCGCCGAGCGGCGTTGGTCTTTATCCTGGGAGTGGTTTGCGCATCGGTCGGCGCGGCTTTAAGCTTCCACCGGATCATCGAGCCTAACCTCGAGCGGCTCAAGCGGTTCACTGAGCGTGCCCTGGCGTACTTGGTAGCGGCCGACCAGCTCGATCGCGCGACCTGGTTTATGGGTGGCGCGCTGCTGTTTCTGGGCATCTACATTATGTGGAAGGGCTGGCTCGCAGGATGGGAGCGCGTGCTGGAGACGTTGTATCCGGGAAACAAGACGGGCACTTTCGATGTGTACGTCAGACGCCAGAAGCTTGCGCAGGGCCCGCGCATTGTTGCGTTGGGCGGCGGCACCGGACTCAGCACCATCCTGCGGGGCCTGAAACAGCACTCCAGCAACATCACGGCGATCGTGACGGTAAGCGACGAGGGCGGCAGCTCCGGCCGCCTTGTGCATGAAAAGGGCATGATCCCGCCGGGCGACATCCGCAACTGTCTCGTCGCTTTGGCCGACGCGGAAAAGGCGATGACCGACCTCTTCCAATATCGATTCCAGAAGGACAGCGGGTCGCTCAGCGGCCACTCGATGGGCAATCTCCTGCTCGCCGCCCTCTTCGATCAGGAGCATGGCGACTTCGACAAGGCCATCGAAGCGGCATCCGACGTTCTCAACATCCGCGGGCGAGTCGTGCCTTCGACTTTGGAGCGGGTGCGGCTGCGCGCGCTTCTCGATAACGGCATGGAAGTCTGCGGGGAAACGGCCATCGTGCAGACGGGCCGCCCGATTCGCGAGATATTCCTGGAGCCGGAAGGCGTGCAGCCTCACAAGGAAGCAATCCTGGCCATTAAGAACGCGGAGCTTATTTGTATCGGCCCCGGTAGCGTGTACACCAGCGTGGTGCCCAATCTGCTCGTGCCCGGGGTGGTGGAGGCCCTGCAGAATTCTAAGGCGATCAAGATCTACATCTGCAATGTAATGACCCAGCCCGGCGAGAGTGACACTTTTTCTGCGTCCGAGCACGTCACCGCCATTCAGATGCACGCGAGATCCAAGGCGTTCGACTACGTGCTGGTCAACACCGGCGTGCCGAGCCAGGCTGCGATCGAGAAGTATCAGCTTGTCGGCCAGCACTTCGTCGAGCCCGACGTCGATCGTGTGCGGGCCATGGGCTTCCGAGTGATCACGGCGGATCTTTTGAACGAGAGCGACTACGTGCGCCATGATCCTATGCGCGTGGCTGCGCGCCTCATGGATTTGTTGAATAGATGAAGGTATTGCGTGTTGGGTATTGGGTATTGGGGGGAGATGCAGGGATGGTTCCAAACTGAACCCCAATACCGCAACACCGCAACACCGCAACACCGGTTCCGGCCGCCTCGTCATCTTCAGCGGCCCAAGCGGGGTCGGGAAAGACACCGTTCTCGCGGCATGGCACCGGGCCAACCCGCGCGTGGAGCGCGTGGTTTCCTATGCGACGAGGAAGCCTCGGAGCGTGGAAGCGGACGGCGTCGACTACCATTTCGTATCCAAGCAACGGTTCGAAGAGCTGGCTTCGGATGGCGCCTTCCTCGAGCACAAGGAGGTCCACGGCAACTGCTACGCGACGCCCTTGGCAGAGATGGAGGCCATGCTCATCGCAGGAAAGATCGCCGTCTTGAAGATCGACGTCCAAGGCGCGGTAGACGTCATGCGCCTGAGGCCGGACGCGCTGTCCATATTTCTTCTGCCTCCAAGCCTCGAGGATCTCGAGAAGCGCCTTCGTAGTCGAGGAAGCGAGGCGGATGCGGACGTGGAGCGCAGGCTCAAGAATGCTCGATGGGAGCTTTCATTCGCCGACAAATACACGGCGCGAGTCGTGAATGACGATATCGACCGCGTCGTCCGCGAGCTAAACGATCTCGTGTAGAGCTTCGGGGCCGTTTCGCCGGTATGGATATGCTTGTAGCCGAGCATGGCTCGATCGAACAACATCGTCCTGGGAGTCTCCGGCAGCATCGCCGCGTACCGCGCGGCGGACCTCGCCCGCGACCTTATGCGCCAGGGCTTCACCGTCCGGGTCTGCCTGACCGACGCCGCGCAGAAGTTCGTCACCCCGATATTGTTCGAAACCCTAACGGGTGAGCCTTGCTTGATCGACACCTTCGACGAGCCGCAGCCGGGAAGGATGGCGCATATCGACTGGGCGCGCGAAGCCGACCTTCTCCTCGTCGCTCCTGCTTCCGCCAACACGATCAACAAGCTGGCTAACGGCATAGCGGACGACATGCTCTCCACGATCGCGCTGGCAAACACGGGCCCGTTGGTCGTCGCACCTGCGATGAACCCGACCATGTACGCGCAGGATGTCACGCGAGAGTCCATGCAGAAGCTCAGAGCGAGGGCCGCCGTGATCCTCGAGCCGCAAGAAGGCGATGTTGCAAGCGGGGAATACGGCCCTGGCAAGTTGGCGCCCAACGAAGAAATCATCCGCGCGGTGCTCACGGTCCACTCGCGTTCCAATGTCCTTCAAGGCAAGCGCGTTTTGATCACCAGCGGCCCAACCCAGGAGCCGATCGATTCCGTGCGCTTCCTGTCAAACCGGTCCAGCGGAAAAATGGGCGCGGCGCTGGCCCGAGCGGCGCTGCTGATGGGCGCGGAAGTCACCATTGTCACCGGGCCCGTGAAGGAACCCCTGCCAATCCAGGCTGAAGCGATCAGAGTCACGACGGCCGAGGAGATGCTTGCCAAAGCCCGGACCGCCGCGGCGCAGGCAGACGTCATCATCGGCGCGGCAGCGGTCGCCGACTACCGGCCCGCCGCCCCGCTCAAAGGCAAGATCAGGCGCTCCAGCGAGCCTTTGCACCTGGATCTCGTACCCAACCCAGACGTGATTACGGAGCTGGGAAAGGCGGCAAAGC
>JAXDKF010000201.1:0-17363 GCA_034667265.1 Fimbriimonadaceae bacterium | reverse complement strand
CGCGCCCTCCTCCGCGAGTCCACTGAGTCGCAGCACACGGGAGGCGGCCGGTATCTCGACTGAGAAGTTCTCCTGAGCAAAAGCGAAGAGGCGGGGGGCGTCCTTGGCGTTGAGGACTTCAATTAGTCGGTCAACGAGGTCTGGAGCTTGGGCTTTGGCTGTCATCGGTCTAGAGCACCCACTCAATACGAGGCAAAGCACGAACACGACGAGCATGACGGCTCTGTGGCGAGATACGAGAATTGCGGCGATCTGTTGCATAGACACTTTCCTGCGAAACGATTGTGTATCAAAACGCGTCGTTTAAATCAAAAAGTTTCCTAAATTTGATTTAATGCGACCAATGACCCTTTCCGCCGAGCAATTGAAGTGCTTGGCGTCGCCTGCCCGCAACGAGGTCTTCACCCAGCTCCGCATTCTCGGCAAAGCCTCGATTGGCGACGTTGCCAAGGCGCTGGGAAAGAAACCGGAGTCGGTGCACTATCACATGAAGGGGCTGGTGTCGGCAGGTTTAGCAAAAGAGGCGTTTCGTCGCCCCGCTCCCAAGAAGCCGGAGTCGGTCTATGAGCCAGTCGGCAGAAAGCTTCGCTTGCCTGCACAGGATTCCGGGTCTGAAATCGCGACGCTCACGCGAAAAGCTGTGGCAGCTGGGTTGAGGCAGACGCTGCGGGGTTACCAGAAGGCATCGCAAGCTGCCGAGCATAGCCCCAAGGTTCGCGCGCGCATGCACGTGATCAAGGCCAGCCTTAGGTTAAAGGCTGCCGATGCGGAGGCGTTCTTCAAGCTGATCGAGGCAGCGTCTCGCTTTGCCGACGAGCATCGAGACGACTCCGGCGAGAGGCTTGTATGGTCTTCACTGGTCTATCCCGTGATTAGGGAGAAGGGCTGAGGGATTCAGGATGCAGGATTCAGGATTCGGGATGCGGGACAGCAATCCAGTCCATCACCCGGCGGTTGAGGGTGTATTACCGTTTACCATTTACGATCTACAGGCGCTAGAAGCGGACCAAAATACGATCTACAGTTCACGAAATCCCAATTACAATAAATCTAGTGTGTGCGAGTCCCGGCCGAGCCGGGGCGGGGAGAGTCAGCGCACGATGGGAAAGTTATTACAGCAGGACACAAGCGGTCCGAGCTATGAAGCGGCACGACACCTGATCGACTTCCTGGACGACTTCAGCAAGCGCACGGGCTATCGTCCGCACGGCGCCAAGATCCAAGAGCTGATCGAAGACGACAAGCCCGCCGGGCACTCTCTCTTGCTGCCCAGCCCGGCCAAGGGATTTAGCGAGTTTCAGCTCGATTGCATAGAGGGTTACGCAGAGGGTCTCTCCTACTGGCGATCTGTGTGCTCGGAACTGGCGCAGCTCGAGAAGAGCGTAGAGGTTAGATTCCGCATCACGCTCTCCGAAACGGAGAAACATTCCCTGGGCGCCCGAGAACGCATCCGACGATTTTGTATGCCGAGGGATATGAAACTGTCCAGGCTCGTTGGGCAGATCCTGACCGACAAGGGCTTCAAAGTTCGCGAGCCAACGCAGGTTGTGCTGATCACGAGAGAGCGTCTCTATCGCGGGTATGCGATCCAAGTGCGGTACCCGTTCCAGAGGGGGGAAGACCTTGCCGGCGTGAACAAGACCTACGACCGCGTCGTACCGATGATCGCCGATGCTTTTGCGCGCGAGCACGGGCTGAGAACGGAAGTGGTCCGCAACGACGAAGTCGCCACCGTTTTCTTCACGCGAGACCGCAACTACCAGTCCTCGCTGTACGACTCGGCGCCAAAGCTGAGGATCGCGCTTCCTCGAAAGCGCTCGATCCTGGCCACCGATGTCGCCTTCTTCACTCGGCGCTCCTACCGGGCATGCAAGAAGCTCCGAAACCAGTACAAGAGCGACTTCATCATGCAGAGGCGCCCGAACCCACTTTGGGACGATACGGGCTACTGTATGGTGATGCTGTACAAGCGCGGCGCAGGTGGCACCGTTGTGGATGCATCCTACGGAAATGCCGTCACAAACATGGCGCATCAGCTCGCCAAGCGCCATCGCTTGCGTGCGCACATCGACGTCCGTCCGGAGATCCGATCCATCGTGGCGAACTTCTCGGATCGGGCCAAATCGTAACTGGTAAATCGTAAATAGTAAATCGCGCAGAGGTCTTCCGTCGATTTACGATTTACGATTTACGATTTACAAGCATGTATGCTTACAAACGATGCCCACCGCTCCTCGAATTACGGGCACGTTCCTAGACGAGATCACGCACGACATTCCATCCCAAAACTGGGGGAGGGAAGACTGGCGCAAAGAATTCGAGCTCTACAACCGGATCGGCATCGACACTGTCATCGTCATCCGCGCGGGATATCGCAACCGGTGCATCTTTCCGGCTCGATCCATTCCGGACCTGCTACCGGTCTACGAAGACCTGGGGAAAGTGTTCTTCGACCTGGCCGAAGAGTTTGGCCTAGGCCTCTGGCTTGGCACGTACGATTCAGGCCACTGGTGGATGCGCTCGACGTGGTGGAAAGAGGTCGAGCTCAACAAGGCATTCGTCGAAGAAGCCGCAGAGCGGTATGGCTCCTCTCCGGCGTTCAAGGGCTGGTATCTCTGTCACGAGACAAGCCGGAACGACAACCACATCATCGATCTTTTGAACGGGATTGGAAACCACTGCAAGGCAACACTCGATCGACCAGTGCTCATCTCGCCGTTTCCCCAAGGCGCTAAGCAATTCTCTGGGTCCGATGTGATGGGCCTCCAGGAATCACTCGAGCACTGGGACCGCATTTTCACGGAAACCCGAGGGGCGGTCGACATCTGCGCGTTCCAGGATGGCCAGATCCACTATCAAGAGCTACCGGAGTTCCTAAAAGGCGTTCGCCGGCTTGGCGAGAAACATGGCGTCACCATCTGGTCGAACGTCGAGAGCTTCGAAAGGGACATGCCGATCAAGTTTCCGCCCGCGGACTGGCGGAATCTTCGGTTCAAGCTGGAGGCGGCCGCAACCACCGCGGACAAGATCGTCACGTTCGAGTTCCCCCATTTCATGTCCCCAAATTCGTGCTATCCGGCGGCCCACAACCTATTTGAACGCTATTCGGAATTCGCTGGATTTTGAGGGCGCGCGGCCGCTATTCGAACCTAAATCCGACGCTCGGACCCTGCTTTAAGCCATACTGTCCGGTATTAGAGAAGGTTCGCAAACGAGCCCCACCTGGAGGAACAGACTTTTCATGCCGGCCTTGCAAGCGGAGATCCGCGATCCAAAGAAGACGAAGCCGACGCACCTGAGGCGCTCGGGCTTGATTCCCCTCGCATTGACGCGAAGGGATCACTCGACCATTTCTCTGCAGGCGCCGATCGACGAGCTCAAGAGCGCAATCAAGAGTGCGGATGGCCATGGCCGTTTTGAGCTCAAGCTCAACGGAGAGGGGACCATCAAAGTCATCCTCAAGCAACAGACTTTCGACTGGCTCCATCATAAGCCTCTCAGCGCCACCCTTCAAGAAGTGGGTGAGGACGACGTTCTGAAGCTGGACGTGCAGGTCGTTCCCATGGGTACCCCCGAGCAAGTGGAGCTTGGCGAGGCAATGCTTACCCAGCCCACGACGACGGTCAAGCTGCGCGGCAAGGTTGCCGATATGCCCGAGCAGCTGGAAGTCGATGTTTCGCACCTGAAGATCGGAGAATCGGTCCATGCCGGAGAATTGCCGCTCCCGCCGGGAGTCGACCTGATCAGCTCGCCCGAATCAACGCTCTTCACCGTACAAGTTATCCGTGCGGTCACCGAAGCCGATCTCACGCCGGCCGCCGAGGGCGAAGAAGGCGCTGGTGAGGAAGAGGAAGGCGAGGGCGAGACCGAAGAAGAAGCCTCGTAAGCCTCTCGAACAATCTAGGTCCCGACGTCCGCGTCGGGACCTTTTTATTTAGGCGGCATGTGCCCAGAGGGCAAATTAGCGAGGCGGAGGCGTTGCCTTGGGTGCGATCACAGCCCCGTTGTCGGGTCGGCGCATGTTCTTGTATTGTGCAATCGCCTTGTCGAGCTCTTTCTTGATGTCCTCGGGCAAGTTGTCGAGAGTGTAGGGACCGGCGCCCGATTTTCGGCTCTCTCGCAATTGCGCGCTGACGATCCGCTTGGGATCGAGCTGCAGCTTGAACGTGAGCGTGCGATCCTCGCCGGGCGCGATGCTCTCCACCTTGGGATGGTAGCCGGGCGATTGTTCCGGATGGTCTTTGAGGCTGATCGTCCAGGCGAGGCTGTTGATGTCCATCGGCGACGTGTATTCAAATGAATCTGCCTTCACCTTGACGAAGTAGGTGGTCGATTTCTTCACGTCCAGCGAAAGCATGCCATCGGCAGGAAGCCCATTCGGCATGGACTCTGTCGGTTCTTGGGAGGCCTGCTGTTGCAAATACGATGTCTTGCTTCCTTCGCTGACAACATCGTATCGCGATTCCGCGCTCTGATACACGTACCTTCTCAGCAGCGAAATCTGAGACTTGTCGAGCTCGGCAAAACGGATGCTCTGCCCACCGTCGAGCCGGTCGATCTGCTCCTGTCCAAGGCTGGCATACAGCTTCAGGATATTGACGTTTCCCCTTCCTTGTGGCACGGCTTCTTGGGACAGCATCATCGGTACGAAGATGCTGAGCACGCCAAACTCGCGCCCGCGAGCCGACTCGGCAAGCTTTGCCGTCGCCGCGATGGGTGCAAAGCCGTTCTCGTTGAACGCGCGCAGATACTGGCCCAGGGCAGCCCGGTTCGTGCGCGAGATATAGGCCTGATAACGGTCGTCTGGCGCGACCGTCATCCACCCATCCGCTTCGGTAAGGGACATTTGGGAGATGGGGCCGAGACCGGTCAGCGCTTGGATTATTAAAGTCGGCTTCAGCTTGCCTTCTTGACCGGCGAACATCGCGACAAGGAACAGAGTGTCGTCCGGGTAGGCGACCAGATTCGCGCCTCGTTGCTCCGCCATGCCGATTAGGGCCTCGGACGCGAGGGTGCCCAACGGATCGGTCTCTTCCGGATGCAGGAAGAATTCACGCAGCTCGCCCGTGGCCGGCTGCATGCTTCCTCCCCCGCCAGAAATGGCCTTCTTCATAAAATCCAGCATCGCTTGTGAACGGGGCGAAATCGTCAGCGCAGGCTCGGATTCGGCTGCACGGACGAGCTTGGCGCGATCGGCCATCACGTTGCCGAAATCCCCCATGAATTCCAGATTGCCGCTCGCAAAGACCACTGGATTGTTGTCAGCATCGAAGCCAAGCATTTGCGCGCTAATAGAGTCGCCAAAAAACTGGCGCTCGAGGGAGATCGTGAATCGCACCGGAACGGCCGGCATTTTGTCTCCGGGACCACCGGCTGGGGACTCCTCGTCGGTCTGGCCTTGCTTGGGCTTTTTGAATTTGAGAAAGGCGTCCGCGAAGGCGTTGTGATCCTGGAAGAGCTGTTCACCTAACGACGCGATGTCGTCGCTCACTTCCGTTTGCAGCGAGTTCGGCTTGTTCGAGACTACGACCCGCTGTCCAAGCTCTATCCGGGCGAGTAGCTTTGGATCGAGTTTTGCGACCATCTGCCAGAGCGCTCGCGAGTCGGGGACGCTCTGCTGCAAGTTTGCAAGCTCGCGATAATTAAGGGTGGCGATCTCGGTGTCGTGCTCGCCTTGCGACTTTGCCAGTTGAGCGGCGATCCGATTGATGCGATCCGGCGTCATTGGCTGATCCGCTTGCGTCTGCTTCAGCTTGGCCGCGACAGAGGACCTAAGCGATGCGGCCCGCGCGGCAATGGCATCGTCGTAGAGCTTGGTGGCCATGTCTGGGCTGCGGCTCAGCTCGTATCCATCCTTCGCTTTGCGCCATTCCGCGCCTACCACGGCCGCGATCTTCTTCATCGCTTCGTCCGTCGTGACGCCTTTGAGGCGCAATACGACGATCTCATCTTGCAATTCAGGTTGGACAAAGAGTCCGACCCCGGCTTGCTTGGAAATGTCAGCCATTGCGCGCTGGAGCGGGACCGCTATGGTCGTGTAGTCGATCTTCTTCGTAAGATCGTCCGCCCAGGTGGCCGCAAAGGCGCAAAAGAGAAGAAGGATTAGCGAGATCCGAGAACGCATGCGTTTAGGCACTACTGCAATTGTAGGACAGGTTCGGCCAAGAGTGCTGGGCACACGCGGTTTCGTGACTGAACGGGTTCACCCTTTTTGAGCCTTTGCCGCACCACTCGGCTTGAGATTGGCCTTGACTGGAGCAGAAGGCTGGACGAGGGCACGCCGGATCTCCGGGGGCAGCTGATCCAAGGAAACCGGAACGGAAAACCCTCCTGGATACTCCCGGATGAATCGCACCACGTTGGTAGCTTCCGATGCCCGCAAGGTGAGTTTCAGCGTGTTTGAAGTAGCTATCGAGTAGCTCGACGACGAAAGAGGATGCGTTGCCAGCCATGACGCGGCGTCGGGAAGTCCTCCGGTAAAGGAGACAAGATCGTTGGTGGCGTCGAGGCCCCTGATGCGGACCACCTTCTCGGTCGATGCCTGTACCGAAACCGTCTCGCCAGGAGTGTTGCGGCTGTCCACAAGCTCTGTGATCTCAGGATTTCGGCGGTCGATCGCGATACCGACCGTCTGTGCATCAACAAGAACTCGATCCGGCGAGTTGAGAAGGATCGGCACGAGCAGGAGCTTTTGCGGCGGCTTCAAGTCTCCCAGGCCCAGCGTGTAGCCTTGAAGCAGCGTCCTTTTCTGGGCGGGAGTTAACGATCCGTAGAATGCGAGCGCCTCAACGGAGCTGCCGATGAAAGGGGCGACCAAAGGACTCAGAAGCGTCGCCCACCTCTGAGCCAAGCCCACATCGACCGCCGATCCAGAAAGATAAACGAAGGACGCTTCGGAAAGCGTGGGCGAGTAGCCGCTCCTGGCCACTGCGCCTGCATACGCTTGCAGCGCCTGCCGATTCGATCTGCGGCGCTCCGCAATGGGAGGGTTGAGTGGCAGCACCATCATCACGCCGTTTTTAATTTCGATAGCGCTGGTCTTCTCGCAAGATCGCAGGAAGCTCGAGGCCTTCAGGTTGCCCCCAGAGACCTGCTGAGCGAACACGGGATCCAGGAGGGTTTCGTCAGGCGGACTTGCGACCAGGTTCCAGTTCCTGGTTTGCGCAACGGCAAGCAGGCCGTCCGACACCACGAACTGTAGCGGATCGACTCCTGCGGGGCTCAAAAGGGCTTCTTTCAATTCCGCACTGGGCGTTGCTGGATTAAGACTGTTGGCTAGAAATTCGCTGGATAGAGGGCTTAGCTGGATCTCGCCGAGCCCCATCTTCTCCCAGTCGTTCGCAAACGCGGGCAGTGGCTTCGGCGGCGCGACGTCGAGTACGTCGCGTGCCAGAACATACGGTTGGCCGCTCTTATCCAGAATTTTAACGTCGACTCGTCCCGGGAAAGCATCATGCGAATTGGACAAGACCATTAGCAAGCGCGCGTCGGCGGGGTCGATCATGCGTCGCATGGACTTGAGCCCGATAAGGTCTTTGTGCGTGCGGGAGAGCTCAACGAGCGTGGATGTCCAGAGATTCTGCTCCCAAACAATTTTGGCGAGCTCATCGGCGCCCAGCCGAACTTGATACTGCAAGGGCTTGGGCTTGTTCGAGATCGCGATGTGATCTGGAAAGGGAGCGGAGGCCATTTCGGCGGGATTGAGGCCGACGATCATCCGATCGATCAGCCTTACATCCGCAGAGTTGATCCAAGCGGCTTGATACGCTTCGCTACCTTTATCAGCACCAGACTTGTTGAGCTCCAGGATGGCTTGCGCCGCGAGCTCCTTGGTGAGCGCAGACCGGCCTCCGTGAGCAGTGACTCGCCGTTCAACCACCTCGAAGAACGCAGCGGATCGTGCCCTTTGAGCCGTGTTCCTCAAGAGCAGGTCCTTGTAGGCCGTGCGCCGAAGGATCTTGTAGCGATCCCGGTCCTCCCAGGTGCCATGGAGCACGGTGGCGATCCAGTCGAGACTGTCCGAAAGTGTTGAGTTGCGCAGACGGAGAATCAGGGGCGCATCGTTAAGAGGCGGCTCCGCCCGGATCTTCTTATCGGCCAAACGCGCGATGGCATCCAAGGCGACCGATGCTCGCACCGCGGGCGTTGTGTAGTTGATCGTTGGATTGTCTTCCTGGGTGAGAGCAGGCACACACAAACCAAGCGAGAGGCAGGTGACGAAGGCGCGGAGATGCATCGGTTAAGGTGTATGGACGCAACGACGGGACCGATCGTAACCTTTACGCGTTTGGAGGAGGCGGCTGTTTAACCGCTCCGTCCGTTCCTTGGTGTTCCTCGGGGACTTGCTGGCGGGCAAACGACTCGTATTGCTTAGCTACCTGCTTGGCCTTGGCAAGCCGCTTTTGCAGGTCGGGGGGCAGCTTTTCCAGCGGCCCAAAGGCCGTCATGCCCTTCTGGTACTCGGTGAGGGAAGAGCTCAGCGTCAGCTTGTTTGCGACCCTGATCTTAAGTTCGTACGAGATCTTCGGTGCGGTGGCAAACTCCAGCTTTGTGCCGGTAGCGTTCCGCATGAACTGATAGGAGAGCCGGTCCGGGGTAGTCCACATTTCCCGAACGGTGCCGGATTCCCATCCGTGACCGAAGGAAAAGCCCGCAAGGCTATTGCCCTGGCTCGCATCGCGGGGAGGCGGCGTGATGCGAACCCTCAATGCCTGGCCGGCCGCTGCGGCCAGCGCCACAGTGCCGGCCGGATCGGGCAACTGGTCAACCATCTCGGTTACCTCTAACTCCATCGGCTTCCACGTATCTTCTTCGTCGGTCGACATCTGGAATTGTGCGGGATCGGGCGGCACGTCTCCGGCTGGCTCAGGGTTCGCTAGAACGGAAGAGGTCTCCGCCGAGAAATCGGACTCATCCGACTGGGAGCTCAAGATGCCCACATAATCTGCACTGGAAGTCGAGGACCCGCCCACCATCAATGGAATGAGGGCGGCTTGCTGCTCCCAAGTCAAAGAGTTGATCGGCAGTTTCCGTTCGCCCTTCATCGCCTCGCGTTGGCCGGGCGACAGCAGGCCCAAGAAGTGAAGAGAGTCCCAGTCGCAACCCTCAAACAGTTTGATTCGAGGCTCGCACAGCTCAACGTATCTCTGCGCCAGGCTTTGATCTGTTTCGGACCCGTTCGCGCCGGCAAAGTCGGCCATGCAATCGAGCGATGCGGCGCCGGCGTTGACCACTTCGCCCAGCAGACGACTCAGGGAAGCGCGATCGGTCCGTTCCGCCTCCGACTTGAACGGGTGCAGCGGGCACACAGTTAGCCACCCTTCAGCGGCGGTGACCTTGCAGTCCCCGTAATACTCAGCTATCGTAAGCAGCTCGGCGCCGTCGACTTGGTCGGCGCGGCTGAAGTAGTCGTAGGTCGCGATGCCGTCAGGTAGGAGCGCCACGAGATTCCAGTTCTTCGCTTCGGCGATGCCCAGCAAGCCCTCAGACGGCATCAGCGAAAGGGGATCCCGATTAGGCGCGTCCAGGAGGAAAGCTCGCAAGGCGGCTCCTGCCGACCGAACGGCATCTGCGCCGTTCTCGCGCTTCGCCGCCGTAAGAGAAGTGAACTCGGTAGCCAGGGGGCTGAGCTTAATTTTCGGGAGCGCAAGCTTTTCGAAATCGGTTTGATTTCCCTCTTCGTTCTCATAGTTGTACCGGCTGCCGAAGTCGTCGGCCTGAACGAGCTGTCTGCCTTTCGAATCCAAGATGTACGCCTGATAGGAGGCCGAGGCATAGCTCGGCTCCCAGCTCACCACCACTACAATTCTCGCGTCGGCAGCATTGATGTTCTTACGGGACCAGAACGACATCGCATCCGTCGAATCGACTTGCTTCACCGCTTGAGTCCAGATGTTCTGTTCCTCGATCAGGGTTTGAAAATCCTCTTCGGACATCGACATCGGATATTGGAGTGGTTTCGGATCCGTGGAGAACACCATCCGCTTGATTCGGGAAGCAGCGATAGTCGCGGGATCTATCGCGGCGAGCACTCGGTCCATCAAGCGCCCGTCGCCACTGAAGTGCTCGTCGATCTGGCCCTTTTCTTGCTCCTTTTGATACTCGTCGGCGATAGCCTTTGTCTCGGCTTCGGTGGCTTCCTTTTGGGGTGCAGGAGTAACGCCTCCCTGCGCTTGGACGGCGGCTTGCTCGTATTCCTTCTGCTCGTCTTCTTGCTGCTTCTTCTTTCGGCGGAGGTAGGCGACGGCCTCGTTCAGATCCAGCGGAGTCTGTGCTCGATACTTTGACCTCGAGTCCAGGCTCTTTCTAAGTTTCTCAGTCCGCTCGCGAATAAGTTGCTGCTCCAGTTGCTGCTGGATGTCATCGGTCCGTTGGAGCGTGAACGCGGTCTTGTTCTGCATCCACCTGCCGTGGAGAGCGCCCGCGATGTGCTGCATCGCCTGTTTGAGGGGAATGTCGCTCAGGCGCAGGATCAGGGGTTCGGAGTCGAGGGGAGCGATGACGCCGAGGTCGACCCGGCTTTGTTTGGCAAGTTCCTTGATGGCCCGGGAGGCAGGCACGGCGGCGGTCTTGTACATGACGTGGACGGTTAGATCTTGGCTTTGTGCGAGGCAAGGAAGCGTGACGGCGGCGAGGGCAAGAGCAAGCGATTTCATGGACTCCACTTCAGGATAACAACAAATTTGCTCAGTTGAGCCGCATTCGCGGGCCACGATGGGCAGGATCGGTCGTTAGCCCAATGGGTGCTCCGTGGGCGGCAGGCACACCGCGTAGGTATATTGAAGCCACCACCACGCTCTCGCCGACGACCCACTTCCGTGCCTGGCGAGTGCCAGACGCTAGGAGGCGAGATGAATTCTTTTAACGCGAAGTCGACGTTCCGAAGCCGGGAAACGGATTACGAGATCTACCGGCTGGACGCCCTCAAGACCTACGGCGTCGACATCGTCAAGCTTCCTTATTCGCTGAAGATCCTCCTCGAGAACCTCCTTCGAGCCGAGGATGGCATCGCTGTCATGGCCACCGACGTGCTGGCCCTGGCAAAGTGGGACTGCATGGCCGACCCGGTCAAGGAGATCGCGTTTACGCCTGCGCGGGTGATCCTGCAGGACTTTACGGGCGTGCCGTGCGTGGTGGATCTCGCGGCCATGCGGGACGCGATGGCGAATCTCGGAGGCAACCCCAAGAAGATCAATCCCCTCCAGCCTGTCGAGCTCGTCATCGACCACTCCGTCCAAACCGACGCGTTTGGCAGGCCGGACGCGATCCTCATCAACCGCGATCTGGAGTTCGAAAGGAATCAGGAGCGATACGCATTTCTCAAGTGGGGACAGAAGGCGTTCGACAACTTCAAGGTAGTGCCTCCGAACACCGGCATCGTGCACCAGGTGAACCTGGAGTTCCTCGGCCGAGTCGTCTTCGTGAACGACGCCACCGGCGTCAAGCAAGCCTATCCGGACACCCTCGTGGGCACGGACTCCCACACCACCATGATCAACGGCCTGGGCGTGCTCGGGTGGGGCGTCGGAGGAATCGAGGCCGAGGCAGCGATGCTGGGCCAGCCGGTGAGCATGCTCATCCCGCAAGTACTCGGGTTCAAGGTGACGGGCAAGCTTCCAGAAGGCGCTACCGCGACGGACCTCGTTCTAACGGTGACCGAGATGCTTCGCAAGAAGGGCGTTGTTGGAAAGTTCGTGGAGTTCTACGGGCCGGGCCTCAAGAACTTGGCCTTGGCCGATCGCGCGACCATCGGCAACATGTCCCCGGAGTACGGCGCTACGTGCGCGATCTTCCCGGTGGACGACGAGACGCTGCATTACCTGCGCACGACAGGGCGGCCGGAATGGCTCGTGGATTTGGTAGAGGGCTACTACAAGGAGCAGGGTCTCTTCCACGATGAGAACACTCCGGAAGCGGACTACTCTGCGACTTTGGAACTCGACCTCTCCACGATTCAACCGAGTGTCGCGGGTCCCAAGCGGCCCCAGGATCGCGCGCTGCTGAGCAAGGCGCCCGATTCTTTCCGAAGCGCGTTCGAATCCGCAATAGGCGACCACAAGGGTGTCATCAAGAAGGTGCTGACCGCTGTGGGTCTCAAGAAGGACGAGAGCACCCGCACGGAGAAGGCGTCGCCGACGCTTCCGACCTCGGGTGGGTCCCATTCGGGAGCAGTCGCTCTCATCGATGCCGAAACCGCGACTGGGAGGGCCGCCGACGAATGCTGCGCCGACCAGGTGGAGCACGGAAGCATTGTCATCGCATCGATCACGAGCTGCACGAACACTTCCAACCCGTCGGTCATGACCGCGGCAGGGCTGCTGGCCAAGAAAGCGGTCGAGAAGGGACTCATGAGCAAGCCGTGGGTGAAGACCTCGCTCGCGCCTGGCTCACGCGTGGCTACGGAGATCCTAGAGAAGGCTGGCCTGCTGACTTACCTCGAGCAGCTTCGATTCAACGTGGTCGGTTACGGCTGCATGACCTGCATTGGCAACTCCGGTCCTCTGCCAGACGAGATCTCGAAAGTCGTGAACGACAAGAATTTGGTGGTCGTCTCGGTGCTGTCTGGCAACCGGAACTTTGAAGGAAGGATTAATCAAGACGTCAAAGCAAACTATTTGATGTCTCCTCCGCTGGTCGTCGCATTCTCCTTGGCAGGGACTATCGAGGTCGATCTCACCAAAGAGCCGCTGGGTGAAGGCAAGGACGGCCTGCCCGTCTATCTCAAGGACATTTGGCCAACGCAAGAGGAGATCGCAGAAGCGAACTCCAAAGCGATTTCCGCGGAGATGTATCGCAGCAACTACGCCGACGTTTACAAAGGAGACGAGAGGTGGGCGGAGATCCCCGTCGAGGGCGAAGAGCGGTATGCGTGGCCGGATTCCACTTACATCAAGAACCCTCCGTACTTCGAGGGCATGCCGAAGGAAGCCCCGTCCGAAGTGCCCTCCCTCGCCGGCATGCGCGTCCTCGCCATGCTTGGGGACAGCATCACGACGGACCACATCTCTCCTGCAGGCGCGATCAAGCTGAACTCCCCAGCCGGCCAGTATCTGGTCGACCACGGAGTGGAGCCCAAGATGTTCAACTCGTACGGCTCACGGCGCGGAAACCATGAGGTGATGGTGCGCGGCACGTTCGCCAACATCCGCCTGCGTAACCAGCTCGCTTCCGGTACTGAGGGCGGATTCACGACCTACTTGCCAACTGGCGAAGTGACCACCATCTATGCTGCCGCGATGCTTTACAAGCACGCGGGAACGCCTCTCATCGTCATCGCGGGAAAGGAGTACGGCTCTGGCTCATCGCGCGACTGGGCGGCCAAGGGCTCGGCATTGCTCGGCATCAAGGTGGTGCTCGCACAAAGCTTTGAGCGCATCCACCGATCGAACTTGATCGGCATGGGGGTTCTGCCCCTGGAATTCACGGATGGCGAGAGCAAGGAGAGCCTTGGGCTCACAGGCAAGGAGACGTTCGATCTGCCCGGTTTTGCCGAGGCCCTCAAGAGCGGGTTCGAGAGCGGAAAGGTGTTGGAAATCCAGGCAACTGCCGAAGATGGAAGTGTGAAGAATTTTGGCGTGTTGGTCCGCATCGACACGCCGAACGAGGCGCTCTATTACCAGCATGGCGGCATCCTCCAGTTCGTGCTCCGGCAGCTCATCAAGGCTTGAGGGATGGTGTAACCCGCAATTCTTGCAGCTACAAGCTGTTGCTGCACTTTGCACCTGGTTTGAACTTTCCGGCAAAGATCGTAGGGCTGCTTGCCGATAACTAGGGAAGCAGGCGACAAAGGGCCGTGACGGTCTTAGCCCTTATCATTTGCGAGGACCCACATGAGCAAGGCGAAAAAGACAAGCGGTTTCACGCTCGTCGAAATTATGATCGTGGTCCTGATCATCGGGATCATCACTTCAATCGCCGTGCCCGGCTATATGCAAGCCCGTGAAAGCAGCCGTCGCTCTAGCTGTATCTCCAACCTCAAGTACATAGACTCGAGAAAGGAGACCTACGCGATGGAGGCAAAGCTGGACAACGGCGATACGGTCACCTGGGCAAACCTGGTGCCCACTTATCTGAAATCTCAACCCGCGTGCCCGGGCAGTGGTACCTACACCATTGACGTGATCGGCACCAACCCCACATGTAGCAGCGCATCGCTGGGACATGTCATTCCATAAGTCTGTCAAGCAATCACTCAGCCGAACAGCCCGCTCACAGGCGGGCTGTTCTTTTTATCGCCCCTAGCTCTTGCAATAGCACCTGAGCGACTGATGCATCGCTTGACCCGTCCATTGCACTGAGTGCAGCAAACGGGCGAATCCAAAGCGCGCACCCTTCTGTGGGGAATGACCGGCTATCAATGGCTGGTGCTCTTTGCGGCGTGGCTCGGATGGGGTTTCGACGTTTTCGACGGCCTGCTCTTCAACTACGTCGCTCCCAACTGCGTGCCCACGTTGCTGCACATCCCCATCGGCACCCCCGAGGCGAAGGCGGCGACGCTGCAATGGACGGGCATCCTCACGTCGCTCCTCCTGATCGGCTGGGGCCTTGGCGGGATTCTGTTTGGGCGGGTCGCGGACAAGATCGGTCGCACCAAGACGTTGCTCCTGACGATGACGGTGTACTCCCTCGGCACCGCGCTCTGCGCGTTCGCGCCGAACATCTACGCGTTAATGGCCTTCCGCATCTTGGCAAGCTTAGGGATCGGCGGAGAGTGGGCGGCCGGTGCCGCAATGGTCGCGGAAGTGGTTCCCGAGAAGCGGCGTGTGGAAGCAGGCGCTCTGCTTTACACTTCCGCGCCCGCGGGCCTCTTCTTGGCGACGTACGTCAACTACCTCATCCAGAAGGTGGCAATGCCTACCGCACCAGAGGTCGCATGGCGTTACGTTTTCCTAACGGGGCTTATTCCCGCGGCGGTCGCCATGCTGGTCCGAGTCTTCGTGAAAGAGCCGGAGCGATGGAAGCGCGCGGCTGCAGGCACGCACGCCAAGCTGTCGGAGCTGTTCAGTCCCCAGTACATCCGTGTAACGCTGGGAGGACTTGCGATGGCCGCGGTGTCGCTGATCATGTGGTGGAGCTGCAATGCCTTCATTCCCACAGTCTCGACGGGGCTTGCTCAGGCCAGTGCCCCCGGCCTCGGCAAGGCCGCCCTGCAAGCCCGAACGCAGGAATGGATCGCCACCTCGACGACCATGTTCAATTTGGGCGGGTTGATCGGCACGCTGCTCACGATCCCGATAGCCAAGATCCTCGGCCGAAGGTTGATGTTCGCGCTGTATTTCACTGGGGCCGCGTTGGCGATCGCACTGACCTTCGGGACCGTGATGCCCGAGCACGACCGGCTGTACATGTACTTCTTCATCGGGCTCACCGTGTTTGGAGTCTTCGGCAGCTTCACCTTCTACGTGCCAGAGCTGTTCCCCACGAGGCTGCGCGGCACGGGCGCGGGCTTCTGCTACAACGCTGGGCGGTTCATTGCCGCCGGCGGACCCTTCCTGGTTGGCTTCATCGCATCGCAGAAGGAGAACTCGCTTCAAATGGCCATGCGAGTCTTAACCTGGGTTGCCGTGGTCCCGCTGCTTGGCCTCTTGCTGATCCCCTTCGCCACCGAGACCAAGGGCAGGGAACTCGAAGACTAAGCGGCAGGGAACACGATGCCGCTTGGCCGCCTCGTAAGTGCAATGGAACAGCAAATTCTGGCGAACTCGACGAAGCGTTACCGGGTGCTGATCGATTCCTTGGCAACGGAAGGCCGCGTGTTTAGCCGTGACGATGTCCTCGGCCCCGACGATGCTCCCGGCGAGATCGAAAGCATGCTTCACGCGGGGGTCATTCAGGAGGTCTCGGCCACCAAGACCTAGGCGGCGCCCCAGAGCTGTTTCAGAAGGTCCCTGCTGTACTCGAGGTAGTGCTTGTCTTCCGCGAACACTTCTAGCGTAATGGTGCCATCGTAGCCCGTTCTCTTGAGTAATCCGACTTCTTTAGGGACGTCCATCGACCCTACGCCCAACGGCAAGTGAAGGTCGGCCGCGCCTCCGTTGTTATCGTGGATGTGCACGTGCTTGAGCCGCTGTCCGTACTTGGCGAGGATCTCTCCGGACGTGTTGGCTGGAACAAGCAAGTTGCAGTGGCCGATGTCTAGGTGAAGTCCGAGGTCCGGCACCGGGTCCAATAGATCGCCCAGATTCTTGGCGTTGTTGAACTCGCCGGGAATGTTTTCAACCATGACTCCGACGCCCTGCGGCCGCCCGTGCTCGATGAGCTCGCGCATGCTCGCGATGTTCTGCTTGATCACGAACTGCCGCTCGTGAAAGGGTGCCCTTGGATCGGGGTGCAGGTTCATCCATTTCGAGCCGATCTCGGCAAAGAGATCGATGCAGTGCTTGAGCTCGTCGACCGCTGCGCACCTGAGCGAGTCGAATGAGCTTGCGATCGGCAGATAGAAGGCGGTGTGGCCCACAACCCCCATTCCGAGGTCGTCTAGGGCCCTTCGAATGGCCTTGGGATCGAGTCGCCAAGGCGCCGCGCATGGCGGCTCAATGGTGAGATCGATAAAGTCGAGGCCCAGCGAGGAGAACGCGCGGATCTCCTCGGTCGGGTCCCGCCCCGGATGGTTCATCGCGCCGATCTGCATCCGAGGGTTTGGGCTACTTTGCTTCTTCGAAAGTTTCCTTCGGGCCGAACCAGTCCCGATAGTCGAGAATGGGCCCGCGCTCCGCGCTGACCTCGGCGGAAGTCTCCATCCAGTCTTTGGACAAGCCCGCCTGTTCCCACAGCCAAGCGGGAAGATTTGATGCCCTCTCGGGAGCCAGCCATCGATAGGCGCTCAGGACTCCACCGAGCAGGGGCACGTCCTTGCCCGCCCGGTTGAGCAGATGCCGCCAATCGAGCAGGTGGCCCATGTTGTAGAGGATGTTGAGAACGTCCGGCCAGTCGCAGCGGTCCCTCTGGAGAACGTACATCTTCGCCCAGATCAGCTCTTCGGGGGGAATCAGCTTGAGGCGGGTGCCGCGGATAACCACGTCGCGGCCTCGGGTTAGCCACCGGGCATCCACGACCATGCGGTGGTTCGGAGCGGTCCAAATAAGGTCCACGATCACGGGCTCCTTGTAGCCTCGGAAGATCCAAGAGCGGTCGTATTCCGCTTTCTCGTGGTAATCCTCGAACCCGGCCTCTAGAACCGCGGCGGCTGCCGCATTCCTATCCCACGGAAAAATGTAGAGGTCGAGGTCCTTGGTGTTTCGCACGCGGCAGGAATACTCCGAGAATGCGAGCCCGCCGCCGACCGCGAATCGGATTCCCTTCTCTCTCAACTTGTCGATGACAGACCGGTAGAGATCCCATTCCTCTTGCGGGATAAGGGCCTC
>JAXDKF010000200.1:0-14427 GCA_034667265.1 Fimbriimonadaceae bacterium | reverse complement strand
ACCTTAATCCATTTCAATGAGCAAAAACCAACAGCAAGCGCCGCAACGCCCGCCCTTCCTTCAGCAGTTGCTGACGTTTGCGATCATCTTCCTGGTCATCCAGTACTTCATCGGCCAGTCCAAGGCGCCACCGGACACACGCACCGTCGACCAGATCGTCGCGGCGCTGAGAGAAGACAACAAGCTGATCAAGGACGTCTCTGCGGCAGCTCATTTCCGGGCGCTTGAAGCGAAGCTGAAGGACGAAAAGCTCCCGGCCGACCAAAAACAGCGGCTCGAGCTCGAAGGCATCGTCCTCACTGCGGACACGCAGCTCAAGGCGGGCATCCTTCGAAACGATCTCGGCCGCCTGAACACGGCTTACACCCTCCTCCACGAGAACAAGACCAGGCTCGGCACCAGCCCTGCCTGGAATCAGCCCGTTGTAGTTGCCGATGAAAGGGCCGATTCGCGGCTGGGCTGGTCCGGCTGGACTCCAGACGAGCTGTTTCAACGGACCGTAAAGATCCTGGACGAGCACAACCGCCACACCTTGGTCTGGGGCTTCTTCCCCGGCTACCAGATGGTGGACTTTCTCGTACACGCGACGGGCGCCAATCCCAGCTTCAGCTATGCGTTGGCCGCAATGATAGTCGCGATCGCGGTTCGTGCTCTTCTGTTCCCCATATCGCAGAAGCAGATGATGCATTCGCGTCAGATGCAGCAGCTCCAACCGCTTGTGAAAGAGGTCCAGGAGAAATACAAGGGCAACGCGACAGAGATCCAAACGAGGACGATGGAGCTGTACAAGGAGTACGGCCTCAATCCAGTCGCGGGCTGTCTGCCGATGCTCTTGCAGCTTCCCCTGATCTACCTGGTCTACCAGTGCATGATCCAATACCGCTTCGAGTTCCAAAAAGGAACGTTCCTCTGGATCAGCCCCGCGGGACACAGCGCGCTGCCGAACCTGATCGCACCGAATCTCGGCGAAAAGGACCTGATCCTCCTGACCCTTTACGGCATCTCGATGATCGCCACGTCGTTCCTGATGCCCGTCGCGGATCCTTCTAACGCGCGCCAGCAGCGAATCATCGGCGTGAGCATGTCGGCGCTGTTCGCCGTGATGATGTTCTTCTATCCGTCCCTGCCGTCGGCCTTCGTGCTGTACTGGACGGCGACGAACATCCTGGCGACGATCCAATCGATCCTGATCTACCGCAGCCCGATGCAGCAGCTCGTGAAGGTGAATACCAAGGCCGGAGGGGTGTATCCAACCGATCCAAGGGTGTCAGGCAACGGCAATGGCAAGCCAAAGGGACCCTTCGGTCCCACCACCATCAGCGCCGGCCCTCCCAAGATCGGGACCCCAGCCAAGCACAAGCCGAAGAAGCGCAAGTAGCCGCTGCACTGCTTCAAACCGAGTAAAGTTTTCAAAGAGAAACAAAATGCAATCGATTGAGTTAACTGCAAAGAGCGTCGACGAGGCACGCAAGACCGCCGCGGAAAAGTTAGGAGTGTCTCCGGATGCCGTCCAGATAACCGTCCTGGAAGAGACGAAAGGTTTGTTCGGAAAGACCAATGTTCGCGTAAGAGCAGAGGCTTCCAAGGCCGAGGCTCCGGCCGCCCAGCCAGCACCCAAGCCGGCCGAGTCTGAAAGGACGCCGGAGCCCGTCAAAGCGGCGGCAGCGGAAAAGCCTGAGAAAGCGGAGAAGCCGGCTCGCGCACCCGCACGAGGACGTGGCTCTCGTTCCGCAGGCAAGGCAGCGGTCGAGGCGCCTGAGGGCGTGACCGCAACTGCTCCCGAGACCATCCAGAACATGGAAGAGAGCCTCAACGCTCCGCCTCCTCACGAGATGGCCCCCGAAGGAGAGGCCGAAACCCAGGTCCTTGCAAGCGATGCCGATGCCAAGCAACTCCTAGCCCTCGTGAACGAGATCCTCGATTCGGGCGAGCTGGATGTATCCGCCACCGCCAAGCCTTCCGGTGGCCGCTACGTCAACGTGGAACTCGACGGCAAAGATGTCGCCTTCCTCGTCGGCAAGCACGGCGAAGTGCTGAACGCGCTGCAGTATTTGATCAACATCGGCGCCGCGCGTCGCTTCTCGAACGGGGTGCGCATCACGCTTGACGGCAACAACTATCGCGAGCGCCGCGAAGTCGCGCTCAGCGCGTTGGCGACGAAGATCGCGACCGAAGTGAAGGCGAGGCGAGAAGAAGCGGTCCTCGACGCATTACCCGCGTTCGAGCGGCGAGTGGTGCACAAGGCACTGGCCGCGATCGAGGGCGTGGAGACCTACAGCGAGGGCGAAGAGCCCAACCGCCGCGTGGTCATCGCTCCTGCCGAGGCGTAAGCGCGTTGGATTCCCTGTGTATATTTAAGTAGCCGATGACTCCATCGGCTTGGGAGAGGAACCTATGCTTTCGTTTATTGCAGCCGCTGTGCTGCTTCCGCAGGATGCCGGCGTTGCGCAGCCACAAGGCCAGACACCGCCGCAGACCGCAGCTTCGGCAGCTCGCAAAGTCGCCGTACTTCCTTGGTGCTTAAAGGACGGCACAGACACGGCCGTGGAGACTGCTCGCGACACCGTGCACAAGATCTTCGAGTCGGTCAACTATGAAGTGATCCCAGAGGTTCGCACGAAATCAGTGTGGGAAGAAGACCTCGGGTATCCCGCCCTGAAGCTCAGCGTTGGCGGCGGCGAAGCCTATCCCGACTTGCCCCCCGCTAAGCAACTCCTCGAGATCGGCAAGAAAATGGGTGTGGATTTAGTGTGCGCGGGTCGAGCCAAGTGGCATACGAAGAGCGTGTGGGTTTCTCTTGGTCCCAAGACGAAGGCCGACTGCACCGTCGACGTAATCATTGTGGATGTCGCGAAGGAAGAGGTCGTGCTGGACGCCAAAGACGTTAAGTCCGACAGCACCAAGAAGGAGCATGCCTTGGAGAGCTTCGGCACCTTGTTCATCTCCGGTGGATTCACGATGGTAAGCGGTGGGCCCAAAACGCCCCACCAGAAACGCGCCGCGCTCAATGCGATCGCCAAGGCGACCGAGCCGTGGGTGCAAACGGCGGCGCAGAGCCGACGCAAGATCGGTTAAGTGTCTTTGTGCTCAGGACCTCCTGTCGGTCCTGCGCACAACCTCGCGTGAACTCACGGGACGCTCTCGGTGAACGCTTCTTTGCAAGGAAAATAACGCGCCACAATAGCGGCCCGGCAAACGTCCTTTCCCCGATAGAGGCTTACTCCAATGGATATCCTGACCGTTCTCGACGACCTTAAGAAGCTTGCCGTTGAGCAGCCCAGAACCTTCCTCGGCCTTACATGGGGTCTTGATAAGGACGAGGTCGACATGCAGATCGTCAAGATCCGATCCATGCTGCCCGACGAGGTCAAGGCCGCGGCCGTGACCGTGCGCGAGTCCGACCGCATCATCGAGGCCGCTCGTGAAGATGCGCGAAAGACGGCCGACATCGCCAGAAACGAAGCCGAGCGCATGCTCGCCGAGGCCAAGATCGAAGCGGACCGCGTCGTCGAGCAGGCCAAGCTGCACCAACAGAAGATGGTCGCCGAGAACGAGATCCTCAAGCTGGCGAAGTCTCAGAGCGAAGAGATCCGAAACGCCGCCGATCGCGACGCGGTGCAGATGAGGCGCGGCGCGGAGAAGTACGCCGTGGACGTGCTGAATCAGCTCGAAGGCGTCGTCGGCAAGGTCATGACGACCATCGAGCGGGGCAAGCAGGATCTGCGCTCGCCCGATCCGACCGGTGCCGTCATCAACATCCGCGATCGGGATCGAGAGAAAGTCCGGGCCTAATCGTTCACGCTTAGCGCTTCCGTAAACCTGCCTAAGCTCTGTTGAGCTCGAGCATTTCGCGCCAAGCCTCGTCAAGGTTGGCGCGCGCCTCTTGAAGGGTCTTTCCCTGCGTGTTCACGCCGGGGACTTCCTCGATGTAGGCAATCCACCACTCGTCGGTTTCCTTGAAAACCGCGGTGAGATCGAATTCCTGCAGGGCCATGTCTGAAGTATAGCTACGCGTCTTGCAGGTAGTCCTTGATTTGAAGCGCCAGCCGCTTCGTCATCGTCGGCACCGCCGCGATCTCCTCTGCAGTCGCGCGGCGGATGCCTTCCACGGAGCCAAATGTCCGCAGGAGCAGCCGTTTGCGGCGAGGACCCACGCCCGGGATCTCCTCGAGCGCGCTGCCGTGCATGCGCTTGTCCCTCAGCTTGCGGTGATAGCTCAACGCGAACCGGTGGGCTTCGTCGCGGAGCCTTCGGACCAGGAGCAGGCCTGGCGAGTTCAGGGGCAGGACCACATCCTTGAACGCATATTCCTTGACGGGAAATCTTAGGTAGCTGTACTCGGCATCCCGCTCGACGCGAGTCTTCCGACTTTGGGCTTTGGATTTAGGATCTTGGATCGGAGGTTCTGGGTTAAGCACTTGAGCCGGATCGTCTTCCATCGGCAACGCGCGCGGGCCCACGACACCTTCCGCCGATACCGCCGCTGCGCCGCTCCCGTGCAACGCCACCTGCCCGTTGTCCACCTGATCGGCGGGTCCGCCGACTGAGAGATTAAGGGCGGGCTCATCCTCAAGGAACTCGTGGATCGGAATCTGCCGGTACAGATCGAGCACTTCCTGCCCTGGATCTTCGGTGATCGGGATACAGTCTTCGTCCCGGGGCAGGACCGCTCTAACCGGGTCTTCGAGAGGCAGGCAGTCTATCGGTCGATACAGGATTTCCATGCGCTTGGCCAGGCCGGTCATGGGGATCGATAGGCCGAGCTCGTCTCGAGCCTTAAGCGCCGCAGCGAGCTGGCCCTTGCCGCCGTCGATGACCATCAGATCGGGCAGCCGGCTGAACTTCTCGTCGCCCTCTACATAAGCTCTCAGCCGGCGCGTAATGACTTCGTGCATCATCGCGAAGTCATTCGGCGACTCCGGGTGATAGCGGATCTTGAAGCGCCGATACTGGTCCTTCGCGGGTGCTCCGTTCTCCACGACGACCATAGAGCCCACGGGCGCCATCCCCTGCGTGTTGGAGATGTCGTAGCACTCCACACGCACAGGCGGCTCGTCCAGGTCGAGTTCCTCCTGCAATTGCGTCATGGCTTGTTCCGCCCAGAGCTCCTTCTGCTGCATCTCGGTCGCAAAGGTGGCCAGCGCTTGCTCGGCATTGCTCGCCGCCATCTCAACCAGACGAAGCCGATCGCCCCCGCGCGGCACATCTACACTTACTGTGGAGCCCCGCTTCTGCCGAAGCCAGGCCTGCACGACTTCCCTTTCCGCGATCTCGACGGGGAGCAGGACCTCACGCGGCACTTCCGGCGCATCCGCGTAGTACTGCTTCACGAACGCTTGAACAGCCTCGCCTGTTGGCACCTCGCTAGCTCCATCGAGGATGAATTGGCGCTGCGCGATGAGCTTGCCGGCCCGGATGTAGAGCATCTGGATGGCCGCGCCGCGCTCGTCCTTCACGACCGCCACCACGTCCTGATCGATCTGCTTTTCCACAAGGACCTTCTGGCGCTGCATCACGTTTTCAAGCGCTTGGACCTGGTCGCGCACTTTGGCAGCCGCCTCGAAGTTGAGTTCCTCGGCCGCCTTTTCCATTTCCTTCTTCAAGTCCTGAACGATGCCTTCCTCCTTGCCGAGGAGGAATCGTTCAACTTTCGAGATCACGGCCTTGTACTCATTTCGGTCTGCAAGCCCTGCACAAGGTCCAAGGCATCGTCCGAGATGGTAGTAAAGGCACGGTCTTTGCACGGCCTCGCCGGTCCAGCTCTTGCCACACGGGATGAGGGGGAAAACCTTGTGGAGAAGTTGGAGCGTATCCCTCACCGAGAAAGCGCTGGCATACGGGCCGAAGTACTTGCCGCCTCTTCGTTTGGACTGACGCGTGAACATCACGCGCGGAAACTTCTCGTTCGTAATGACGATGTACGGATAGCTCTTGTCGTCTCGCAGCCGTACGTTGTACGGCGGCCGGTGCTTCTTGATCAGGTTGCACTCGAGGACGAGCGCTTCAAGCTCGGAATCCACGACGATCCACTCGATGTCCTGAACCTTGCCGACCAGCCGCTCTATGCGAGGTCCATGGCGCGTCGAGTCCTGGAAATAGCTCCTCACCCGGTTCCGCAGGCTAAGCGCTTTGCCGACGTACAGCACCTCGTCTGCCGCTCCGTGAAATACGTAGCAGCCGGGCTTGGCGGGAAGGCTTTTCAGCTTCTCGAGGACTCTGTCGGCAACGGCTCGGGCTTTCTTCTTGGGCAAGGTGGAATCTCTAGCGTAGATTACGCCGAAGAAGCGACTGTGGGATCGCCTCCACGTAGCATTGCCCTCTGGGCGATGCTACGTTAAGCAGCAACTCTGCGCAAACCAGAGTTGGATGTGGGTAAATGTGTCCGACGCCCATGCGCAAGTCCTACAAGCCTAAGGTAGCAAGGCCGCCGAGGCCTGCATTGCCAAAGCCGCTCGCCGACTTCGTGCAGTCGGAGGCGCACAGCGGCGTGGTGCTGATGGCGTTCGCCATCGCGGCGATCGTCTGGGCGAACTCCCCGTGGGCCGCCGGCTACTTCCGGCTGTGGCAGATTCCCTTGAATTTGGGCCTCGGCGATTGGACCACATCGATGTCCCTTCACCAGTGGGTGAACGACGGCTTGATGGCGCTGTTCTTCCTGTTGGTCGGCCTCGAAATTAAACGCGAGCTGCTGATCGGAGAACTCTCCTCGAGATCCAAGGCCGCACTGCCCGTGATCGCGGCACTTGGTGGGATGGTCGTTCCCGCGTTGATCTACGTGGCTTTCAACGCGGGCACCCGCACAGCCCGCGGCTGGGGAATCCCAATGGCCACCGATTTAGCGTTTGCGCTCGGGGCGCTCGCGTTGCTTGGGACGCGGGTGCCGTATCCGCTGAAAGTTTTTCTGGCCGCGGTGGCTATCGCCGACGACTTGGGCGCGGTGATCGTCATCGCGATCTTCTATACGAGCGGGCTCAACTGGACTGCGGTGGGGGCCATGGCCCTGTGTCTGATCGTGCTTCTAGGCATGAATCGGGCGGTGGTGCGAACGCCCCTTGCGTACGCGGCCGTTGGCCTGTTGCTCTGGATTGCAACGCTGAACTCTGGGATCCACGCGACGATCGCCGGTGTGCTGCTGGCGATGTTCATTCCGGCAAAGGTCTATCTAAACCCGGGCGAGTTTGCCTCGAAAGCGCAAGAAACTCTTGAAGACTTCGAAGGCGATACGAGCCTCATGAACGAGGATCGCCAGACCGCAATCCGCGACCTCGAGCAAGCATGCGAGAAGGCGCAGATGCCTTTGGAGCGAGTGGAAGACGCGCTGGGTCCCTGGGTGCGCTTTGGAGTGATGCCCGTTTTTGCACTGGCCAATGCAGGAGTTGCGTTTGGCGGATTCGCGGAGGCGCTTCAGACCAAGGTTGCGCTCGGCATACTGCTAGGGCTGGTAATCGGTAAGCCCGTCGGGATCATGCTTGCGGCCTGGCTCTCGGTGCGCTCGGGCCTCGGCGCCTTGCCGGCAGGAGTGAGCTGGAAGCAGCTCGCGGGCGTTGGCGTGCTCGCGGGAATCGGATTCACGATGTCGCTGTTCATTGCGAATCTCGCGTTTGTGGACGAACCCACGTTGCGCGCCATCAAGGTTGCGATCCTTCTAGCCTCGGTTGTCGCTGGGTGCTCAGGTTTCGGGTGGCTGGCTCTTGCTTCACGGAGTACCGCGGCAGCGAAAGCAGCTAGCGTGCCCTGACCAGACGGACGATCGGCGACTCGTTAGTCCTCCATCGAATACGCGCAGAGGACGCCACGAGATGCGCAACCCTCGTCCGCTGGGCGGACGAGGGTTGGATGCCATAGCGGTCATCGACACGCTGACAGGAATGTCTGCCACACAAGATGCAGGTGTTACGGCGTTCGGACGTACATCTTGTAGGAATAGGTCAGCTTCAGCGAGTTGCCTGAGCCGACGTCAGTGCGCCACTCCAGCGACGTCTGCGCGTTTAGGTCGCCCAAACCTTTGGTGCCCTTCGTCACCTTCGGCTTTCCATCGGCTGAGACAAGATCTCCGTCGAACGTGGTGGAGATACGCATCTTGGACGTTCCCTTCCGATTGTTCTTGGCTGTCAAGGTGCCCTTCACCGTAATCAGGTCGTAGGTGTTGCCGCTAGGCAGGCGAAGAGCGCCGCGCTCACGGGCGAGCTCTTCTTCGATCGATTCGACATGGATATCGAGCGCCTTGGTGATCCGGGCCTCGGCCTCCACGCCCGGCGTGGTGTAGCGAAGGATGTCCTGACCCAGGATCTGACCCTTCTCAAAGGTGGTCGCCACGGCCGTCGTCAAGGGTTTGCCGCTGTTGTTCTTGAACGTAACGCTGTGCCAGACCTCTTGCAATACCTCGTGGTCGGTTCCCGGATCGCGAATCCCCGAGTAGTAGTTGAGCGGCGCGCGGTTGACATCCCACGTGAACAGGTGCTGGTAAGGGGCCTTGGTAGTGAAGAGCGTGTACGCCGCGCGATCGCCTTTCTTCAACGTAATGCCCTCCAAGCGGTAGAAGAACAAGTCCTCTAACTGTTGGCCGGTACCTTGAGGCACGAAGCCACCGGTGAAGTCGGCACCGGCCGACATTTCTCCCGCGCGAGACATAGCGTTCTGCGTCATGATGCTCGGCGCCGGCGCGTTCGGCACGAAGCTCGATTGCACGAGCATCTGCAAGAGTTGATCGAGGGCCGCCGGATTGGTCAACGGATCTGTTACGCCGGCGAACCGCACGTTCGGAAAACCCGTGATGAAGGACGCCTCGACATTGTCCAGGTCCGCCAACTCGTTCACGACGGTAGCTTTGGCCACGAGGTCAAGTTCCTTGTCATCGGTGATGTCGATCGCATACGCCGGCACCCACGCAAGCCCATGCTCCAACCCGACCGTCGAAATTACGCCGGGGCCTCTCGCCTCCACGTCGAGCTTGAGCACTCGCTTCTGAGTTTTCACGCCGGTCTTGATCTGCGGCTCTTCCTTGAAAGTGAGTCGCTTGATTCGCGCCTGGTCGACCAGAACAACGCCTTCGGACGTTCGCACCATGAGCTGGTTAGCGATGCTGGCCATGAGCGTGCCGGAGATGCTCGGAAGGTCGATCAAGTCGATCGTAACCTGCTTCCCCACGTTCTCCTCGAGAAGAGCGGCTACGCTTGCGACGTTGACCTTCGATGCCGTCTCGATGGTCGTCGACGTCGCTTTACGGATAGAAAGACCGGCTGCGGGAAGGTGCCAGAAAGTGCCATGCGCAGCGGCCGGTGGCTGCTCGATGACGTATTCGCCGCTGCCGTTGACGGGGGTAGCGTGGGCAACGAACGAGTAGCCGTTCTTGAACATCGAAACGGCCGTGATCTTAGGCGGCGCCGGCTCCGCTTGAGCCGAAACTGAAAGGGCAATAGCTGCAAGTGCAGTTGATATCATTCACATCTCCTGGAAGCTGGGACGGGCTTACAGCCGGTTCGTTTCAGTTCAGATACAAAAAGGGGGACAAACAAGCTGCGCCATCGAGCCCGCGTGAGCTGTATGTTGCTCTATGGCGCTCACTTATCGAGAACGCACGCTTGAATCGCGAACTAGGCAGAAATGGGTTCTGCTGGCAGGGCTTGTGGCGCTGTGTTACTCCGTGGCCCTAGTCGCAGGTCTAGGGGTAGACCAAGGCCGGTCGTGGTTCGAGGCTCTCCCGAAGCCGTCATGGACTCCTCCGGGATGGGCGGTGGCGGCGGTTTGGGTCGTCCTTTACGGCTTTATGGCAGTCGCGGCGTGGCTTGTTTGGTATGAGCGCGAGCATCTGATCGAGGAGAAGCGTTTGGCGATGGCGGCCTTTGGCGTGCAACTCGTGCTGAATGCGCTGTGGCCGTGGCTGTTCTTTGCGTTGCGCTCGCCCGTTCTTGCCCTCGGCGAGCTGATCGTCCTGCATTTCGCCGTGCAATACACGGGATTCCTGTTCTCTCGCATCCGCGCAGCGGCCGGATGGCTGTGGCTTGGCTATGTCGGCTGGACTGTATTCGCGATCTTGCTGAATTACGCTGTGGTGGCCATGGCAAGGTAAGTGGTGAAGGCGGTAAGTAGTAAATGGTAAATGGTAAATGGTCGGAAATACATCGTCATTCGCGATGTAAGCGCGGCAGCCGCATGATCCGATCCGGGCCATTTACCATTTACCACTTACCATTTACCTTCCCGCAATTGCGCCATGATCATGCGCAGTGGGTGCGCTCGCCGTCATTGCCGGGATTGTCGTCATCATCCTCGTTCTGTGGGATTCCTTGGAGACTGTCATCCTGCCGCGCACGGTTGCCCGGCGAATCGGCGTTAGCTCGTTCCTGAACGGGTTCCTCAAGCAGTTCTATGTCTTCGTGGGACGACGAGTCTCCGGAAAGAAAGCAGCGAGGGAGCGGTTGCTGGGAGCCTTCGGCCCGATCTCCCTGCTCATCCTGATCGTCGTGTGGGCATGGAGCTTGATCGTCGGCCTATCCTTGATCCAATGGGGGCTGGATACACCGCTCTCCGTGGGCCCGCATCAACCGCTAGGCGTGCATCTCTACGCAAGCGCAGTGACGTTCTTCACGCTCGGTTACGGTGACGTGACTGCGACCAATTCGCTGGGCAGAATCGTCGACGTTTTCGAAGCAGGTATCGGATTTGGCTTTCTTGCTCTCGTTATCGGCTACATCCCGGTGCTGTATGGATCGTTTTCTTCGCGTGAAGCGACCATCCTGCTGCTCGATGCCCGCGCGGGATCTCCGCCGACCGCCGGGGAGCTGCTCAGCCGCTACGACGCGCCCGGCATCGACGCTCTTGAAGAGCTCTTGGCCGACATGGAGAAGTGGTGCGCGAACCTGCTAGAGAGCTACCTGTCGTACCCCGTGTTAGCGCTCTATCGCTCCCAGCACGAGCGCATGTCCTGGCTGAGCGCGCTCACGATGATCATGGACGCGTGCACCCTTCTGCGGGTGACTTGCGACCGTACCAAGCCTGAGCAGAGCCGTCTCGTCCGGCAAGCGGAGTTGAGCTATGCCTTGGCCCGGCACGTTGTCATTGACCTCGCTTACGTACTGGACATCCCGCCGCAGGACACGAAGGTGGACCGCCTGCCGCCTGCAGAGTGGCAGCGTCTCGTGGAAAAGCTCAGGTGCACCGACCTGTTTGTATGCAACGTCGATGCGGACTACGAGAAGGTGCGGCAGCTTAGACGGGACTACGAGCCGTACTTGACCGGGGTCTCCGAGACCCTGTTTCTCGCCCTCCCTCCCTGGCTGCCGCAGGATGGGGAGCTGGATAGCTGGGAGGTCACCGCCTGGGACGCGGAAAAGCATTTTTAGGTGAGGGTATTAGGTGTTAGGTATTGGGGTATTAGGGTGAATCGGTGTGCGGTCTTGCGATGGTGCGTGAGGTTGGAGCAAGCGGCACTAGCGGCTGCTTTCGGCGTAGAAAACTAAGTTCCTGGAGTCGTCCTCGATTCGACTGCCGACCTCGAGCACAGCGTAGGGGTTGGCTTTGACCCGATACTCGCTTTTTCCACAAACTAACGCACACCCGTCTACCGTTTCCGGATAAACTTTCCCCAATGCCCAACGAGAAGATCGTCGTCGTCGGTGCTCGCGAAAACAACCTGAAGAACGTTACGGTCGAGATCCCCCGAGACAAGCTCGTGGTGATCACCGGCCTCAGCGGCTCCGGGAAGTCTTCGCTTGCCTTCGACACGATCTATGCGGAAGGCCAACGGCGGTACGTGGAGAGCCTTAGCGCCTACGCCCGCCAATTCTTGGGTCAGATGGATAAGCCAGATGTGGACCACATCGACGGCCTTTCACCCGCCGTTTCCATAGACCAGAAGTCGGCCTCAAAAAACCCGCGCTCGACTGTGGGCACCGTCACGGAAATTTACGACTACCTGCGGATCATGTTCGCTCGCGTGGGGACGCCTTACTGTCCGAACGGACACGGCCCCATCGAGCGCCAATCGACCGACCAGATCGTGGACACCGCTAAAGCGCTGCCCGAGGGCACGAAGCTGCAGGTGCTTGCGCCGGTCGTCCGTGGCCGCAAGGGCGAGTACAAGAAGGAGCTGCAGGAGATCGCGAAGGCGGGCTACGTGAGGGTGCGCGTCGACGGCCGGATGTACGAGGTCACCGACGACATCCCGATGGATCGTTATAAGCAGCACACGATCGAGGTCGTAGTGGACCGGATCGTGATGAAGGAAGGCATCGACCGACGGCTGGCCGATTCCATCGAGGCCGCCCTGAAGATGGGCAAGGGCCTGGTTACGTTGAGCTACCTGTTGCCGGAAGGCGCAACCCATGTGGGAGTGCGCGAGCTTGCTCGCGCTGTAGATGTCAACACGGTGGAAGTGGAGGAGCCAGGCGAAACCGAAGGACGCGTAAAGAAGAAAAGAGCGAGCAAGCTCGCCCACTCCCAAAAGGACTCTGAGACAGCCTCCGATCCGACCTACACAGACATTCTCTTTTCCGAGAGCTACTCGTGCGCAGTGTGCGGCTTCTCGATGCCCGAGTTAGAGCCGCGCATGTTCTCGTTCAACTCGCCTTACGGCGCGTGTCTGGAATGCACGGGCCTTGGAACGAAAACGGAATTCGATCCAGAGCTGATCTGTCCGGACAAGACGAAGCCGTTGAGGGAAGGCGCGATCGCTCCGTTCGTATATAAGTCCGGAGAGGTCAAGGACTGGTGGCCCGAGATGCTGGATGCGGTCGGCAAGGCGCGCGGTTTCGACGCAACCCTTCCTGTGAACCAGCTCTCGGAAGAGAACCTGGACGCGGTCTGGAACGGGATCCCGGAGCCGATCAGAGTGAAGATGAAATACGGCCGGCACGAGCGCACATTCACAACCAATTGGGATGGCGTGTTGGCGGCGCTCCGCAAGCGTTACGAGCAGACCGAGAGCACTTGGGTGAAGGGCGATCTCGAGCAATACATGTCCACCAAGCCGTGCCCTGTGTGCAACGGCAAGCGGTTAAAGCCGGAAAGCCTTAGCGTGAAGATGGCCAACAAGAACATCTCGGAAGTGACCAACCTTCCCGTGGACGAGTCGCTGGTGTTCTTCGAGGGGCTCAAGAAGAAGCTCAACCAGCGGCAGCGAACGATTGGCGAGCGGGCCGTCAAAGAGATCGTGGAGAGGCTGCGCTTCTTGGCCGACGTGGGTTTGAACTACTTGACCCTAGACCGGAATGCGCGAACCTTGGCGGGCGGCGAAGCGCAAAGGATTCGTTTGGCTACTCAAATCGGCAGCGGCCTCATGGGGTGCTTGTACATCCTCGATGAGCCTTCGATCGGTCTGCATCAGCGCGACAACCGGAAGCTGATCGAGACGCTTTGGCGCCTGCGCGACCTGGGCAATACAGTGATCGTCGTCGAGCATGACGAGGAGACGATGCTCTCGGCCGACCACCTGCTGGAGCTCGGCCCCGGCGCAGGCGAGCACGGCGGAAAAATCGTTGCGCAAGGATCGGTTGAGGAGTTCCTCAAGAGCGGATGCGAGACCGCCGAATACTTGACGGGCAAGAGGTCGATCCCCATCCCGCAGAAGCGTCGCAAGCCAAGGACTCCAGAGCCGGTGAGGTCTAAACGATGAGCAACACCGACGGCTGGATGATCGTGCGCAACGCGCGCGGGCACAACCTCAAGGGCATCGATGTCGCCATTCCTTTGGGCCTGTTCACCTGCGTTACCGGCGTGAGCGGCAGCGGAAAGTCCACATTGATCCAGGACACGCTCTTTCCCCGCCTCATGTATGAGGTCTACGGCACGAGGACCGTTTGGGAACCGCACGACTCCGTCAGCGGCCTCGACCAATTCGACAAGGTCATCGACATCGACCAGTCGCCGATCGGCCGCACTCCCCGCTCCAATCCAGCCACCTACACCGGCACGTTCGACATGATCCGCGACCTGTTCTCGATGACGCAGGATGCGAAGATCCGCGGCTACAAAACGGGACGGTTCTCATTCAACGTCAAAGGCGGACGCTGCGAGGCGTGCAAGGGCGACGGCATTATCAAGATCGAGATGCACTTCCTGCCTGACGTCTATGTGCCGTGCGAAGTCTGCAAAGGCAAGCGCTACAACCGCGAAACGCTGGAGGTCAAGTACAAGGGCAAGAACATTTCCGAAGTGCTGGAGATGACAGTGGAGGAGGCGACCGAGTTCTTCAAGCCGATCCCCAAGATCTTCCGCAAGTTAGAGACCCTCCTCGAAGTCGGTCTCGGCTATATCCGTCTTGGCCAACCCGCAACCACGCTGTCAGGCGGCGAAGCGCAACGGATCAAGCTCGCGGCGGAGCTGAGCAAGCGGTCTACGGGACGAACCGTTTACATCCTCGACGAGCCGACGACAGGGCTGCACTTCGAGGACGTACGCAAGCTGCTGGGCGTGCTGCATAAGCTGGTG
>JAXDKF010000199.1:0-7095 GCA_034667265.1 Fimbriimonadaceae bacterium | reverse complement strand
CATAGGCGCGACATCCTTGCCCCAACGGCTCACCGCTTCGTATCCCTCGGAGTACAGCATCGATGCAACCGTACGTGCAGCCCCGTTGACCTTGGAAGAGTTGTAAACGACTATGCGCGGCAGGCCTCGAGCCGCTCCTTGGTCGCCACGGATGAGCCAGTTGATCATGCGCTGCGACCGGGTCTCGTCAAGCACCCAGTAGTAGACCCCTCCTTCGGTGGAGTCCTCGCCGGGAAGCGTGCCGCTTGCCAGAGATGCGCCGCCTGCCTGCTTGAAAAGGTTTGCGAGGGCCACTAGCTGCGGTTTCTCGAGGTTCGTCTCGACTTCTTTGAAACCGGCTTCCACGATGCTCGGCGCGTTCACAATGTTGGCTGGCCGCAACCCTGCTTCGACCAGGGCATGAATAAGCTGCTGTTGGCGGGCAGCGCGCCGAATGTCGCCCTCTTCCAGGTTCGGACCCTTGTGAAGACGCCCGCCCGCTTCCGTTTTGCGAAACCTAACAAAACCTTCCGCCTCCGGGCCGTTGAGGTGAGCCGGTCCCTTGGGAATGTGAATGTGGAGTTGCCCCCAGCTATCGTCGTAATTCATGTCGTCGAGGGTCTCGACGTCTACACCGCCAACCGAATCCACGATCGTGCGCACGGCATCGGGCTTCAGGACTACGTAGTAATCGGGCGTCACGCCGAACTGTTGGGAAAGCGTTTCGATCATGAGCTGTGGCCCGCCGCGCGACATGATCGAATTGGCTTTCTCGGTGATCCCGTCCGCGCCGCGTATCTTGCTATCGCGCGGGATGCTCACGGCGGAGATCTTGGGCGAGACGAGATCCACGGAGAGCAGCATGATGGTGTCCGCGCGCGAATTCTTGGTGTAGGGCATTCCCTTGCGGTCGCGGTTGTAGTCCTTGCCTAAGACAAGCACCACGATGCGGTCTTTGTATGGAAAAAGCTTTCGGGGGTCTTGGAAGCTCTGGTAGACCTCGCCGATCCCCATGCCGCCTTTGAGCACATTGCCCAGGCGCAGCGCCCAGATGCCAACGATCACAATCGCCAAGCAAACGACCGCGAGAAAGCCCCACAGCAGTCGTTTCCAGCGCACCGGCTTAGTATACGTTCGAGACATCGTCGGCATGGTTCGGCCATGGAGGCCAACGCTCCGAGGCGCGGCCGGGTTCCTGTTCCTACTCCACTAGCTCCCGAGCGGAAGATTGTTAATTGCTAGATTGCCGATTGTCTTCCGCATGCCGGGCAAGTTGAATTCGAGGCTGCTGTCGAACTTGCTTGCAAGGCTCGGCCGTCCCCGAAGCGTGCGGCGGTTGGGATGGATGCTTGGAGGGGTGGCGGTCTCGGGTGCTCTTTTGGCCTTCTCGCTCCCACCCCATCGGCTTTCTCCGCTCGCTTGGTTCGCGTTCGTTCCCGTGATGCTGGCCGTGCGCGGCTTAGGTTTCGCAGTGGGGTTCGCTTGCGCATTATCCACGTGCTTTTTGGCAGCCTGGCTAGACGCGCAGGGTGTGCTGCTTCGGCCGGGAGTATTGGACGGCTCGCCCGGATGGATCTATACCGGGTTTGCTCTGTTCGGGCTGGTCGCAGCGATCGCGATTGGCATGTGGGCTGCATCCGAAAAGCTACGCAGCAGGCCGTGGGCGATTGCCGCATGGGCCGTGCTCTTCGAAGCGGCCCTGCTTGTTTATTTGCCCGCGCATATGGCGCTGAGTCAATCCCGATCGGAGCTGATGCTCGGCCTCGCATCGTGGACGGGAATCTGGGGAGTGAGCTACCTCGTGTGGCTGGCGAACTTTGGATTGGCAAAGCTAATCCTGGAGCACCGTAGACGAGTGGCATTTGCACTGGCGGCTGTTTGCGCTGGTGCCTCGTTGATCAGTCTTCCGGCGGAGCGCGGCCCTTTGCGCATCGCATTCCTCCAGACGCGCTCGACCGACCCCGACGAACTCAAAGCCTTGAACGCTCGGGCCGGCGAGATGGGCGCACGCCTAGTCGTCTGGCCCGAGTTGAGCGGAAGCGTCGCCGTGATCCAGGGCCGCGTGGACGATCTCGTCTCTTTGGCGAAGCTTCCCGGGCAGCCGGCCTTAGTTACGTCGTATGAGGATGCGTATGAGCCTCTGCCACACAACGTGGCGCAGGTGTTCAGCGCATCTGGCGGGTCACCGATCTATCTGAAACGGAAGCTCTTTGCGGGCGAGGTCAACATGCATTCCGCAGGCGCCAATGCTGCCGCCGCTCAGTTGGCCGGAACCACATACGGGCTCAACATTTGCTTCGACTCATGCTTTCCCAATGTCATGAGGGACACCGCCGCTCTTCCAGACGTGGGAGTGATCCTATTGCCAACCCTGGACCCGGACACGCCCTACGGGGTGATGCAGGCGATCCATGCCGCCTACACTCCGTTTCGCGCTGCCGAGATCGGCTTGCCCATCGTGCGTGCGGACATCACGGGTCACTCGATGGCCTTCGATGCGAGAGGGCGGGTGCTGGCCGAAGTGGGCACCGAGCCGGATGCCATTGCAATCGCCGACATCCGGCCAGGCAAGCGCTGGACCTTCGCTTCGATCTTAGGCGATTGGTTCCTGCTCATCTGCGGCGCGCTGGCGCTGCTCGGCCTTAGGCCGCGCCCCGTGACCTCTTAAGCCGTCGGCGGGCCATGATAGCGCCTCCAACAAGGAACGCTGTCAGAGTCCCCGGCTCCGGTACCGCCCGGATGTTGTCCACGCCTAGGCTCGCCGCGATATCGCCGGGAGGAAACCCTGGGCCGGCACTGTTGTGATAAAGCCGGATGACCGTAGCATCGCTTAGCGCGTTATCGACGCTTCCCAATAGACTGGTCAGCGCGCCGGGAGTGACGTCGAACGTAGCGTTCACCCATCCACTATGCGGCGCGATCACGAACGCATCGGTGCTACCCGCCACGTCGGTCGGACCGCTCCCGGGGGCGACTTTTTCAAACAGAATGCGCAGATGCAGCTCAGTGTCGCCGAAGTTGTTCAGGGCCATCGTAAGGGTGGTCACGCCGCCGCCGATGTAGTCGCCGGACCACTGGGCCGGATTGATGACCACCATCTTGCCGCCGGGACCGGGGCTGCCGCTCGAAGTGAGGAGCATGTAGTTGTCGTCCGTGCCGCCAGGGCCGCCCGTTGACACGTTGATCGGAGGATTCGGGCCGCCTCGACCGAGCAGGCTATTGACCCACCCATCCGTGCTGCCGTCCTCAAAAGTATCGATCTGACCGAGGACGACACCGTAAGCCGAACCAGTCGAAGCGCCTAAGACGAGCGCGACAGCCGCGCCCAGAATGCCCTTTCTCATTTTTATCCTCTCCAAAAGTGGGCCTAACGTCAGACCCTAGCCAACCAGACTCTCTCTTTTTCCAGCGGTTCCGCATACCCGGCCTATGCAATCGGCAATGATGCGGCTAGAACCCGAATCCGCCGAATCCACCGTAGCTCGACTCGCCAAAGTTGACAGGCACCGCGTTGGCCGGGACTTCCACGTCCGTCAAACGCCACTGCCGGGTCGGAAACACGACGTACCGATAGGTGTCTTCCTTCTGAAAAACGAGGGTCACATTGTCGATCGTCTGGTCAAAGTTCTGATTCAGAAAACTGACCTTCACCCGAACGGGCGTGTCGATGCGCGCGGTGTCGCCGCTGACGATCGCGTGGCTGTTCGAGACCTCCACATCCGGCTTGTTCTCCCGAACGAACTTCGCGATGTCGAACCTGCCGGGCGACTGCTGGTTGATCTTGAACTTGTTGCTAAGGATCTCGAGCACGCCGCCGGGGCGGCCTTCTTTGCTCGCTTGGATCGATTGGCGCAGGGCCTCCGCGATGAGCTTCTGGTCATCCGGCTTGGGCGCGAAAATGGTGAATCGGAGCACCAAGAGCGTGGCCAGGAGCAGAACGCTGCCGTAGACGTACCACTTGAAATTGTTTCTCATCTATCGCCTCTTTCTACGTCAGTCGCCGTGTTTCGACGCTTGGCCGTAGTGCCCTTGAGTTGAAGCGTCATTAGAGAGACGCGGCGAGGGCGACGTCCCGTGCGATCTGGGCTTTAAGATCGTCCAGCGAGTCGAAATGCTGCTCATCCCGGATCCTGCTGTGTAAGGCGAGCGAGATGCTTCGGCCATAGAGGTCATGGCCCGGGTAGTCGAGCAAAAAGGCCTCGATCGTCCGCTCTGTTCCGCCCACCGCGGGCCGCGTGCCGATGCTGACCGCCGTCCGAAATGCGCCATGGGGCGTGGTTGCGAATCCGATGTAGATGCCATGCGCGGGCATGACTTGGTCAAAGGATCGCGCCAGGTTTGCCGTGGGGTAGCCGAGCTTACGACCCAGCTTCTGACCGGCCACCACGATGCCGCTGACCACAAAGGGTCGCCCGAGAAGTCGCGCCGCTTCCTCGACGTCGCCCTTCTCGACCGCCGAGCGAATCGCGCTGCTGCTCACTCTCGCCCCATGCAATTGGAACGGAGGCACGACCTCCGTTGGGATCCGCGCGCTCAACCACTCCGGCGTACCCTCCCGGCCCTTTCCGAACGCGAAATCGTGGCCGACCACGATGCGGCTCGCCTTCAAAGCGCCCACTAGATCGAGGTCAAAGAACTCCTGCGCAGTGGTCTGGCTCAGCTCGCGAGTAAAAGGGAGGACGGCAGCCACACCCACGCCAAGAGCCTCAAAGTGATGCAGGTTCTCTCCCATGGACGCGATAGCCTTCGGACAGCGTTCCGGAGCAAGGACATGCGCGGGATGACGGTCGAAGGTGACGACCACACAGGGAAGCTCGTGTTGAGCCGCGAGAGCAACGGCGCGACCGATCACCGCTTGGTGGCCCAAGTGGACGCCATCGAACGTGCCTACGCACGCGACAGAACTGGGCCACTCGGCTCTAAGCAGCTCCAAGCCGAAGTGGACCTGCATGCGGGGGAATTCTACCGCTGGACGTCTGCGGCCGGGTCACGAGGACCGGTGACGTTCTTCACCGCGACGATGCCGCTCAACAGGATCACTTGAGCCGCGAAGGCCATACCCAAGAACCGGGGGTCTTCCCACATCAGCGCAGGCTTCAGGGCATCCGGGGGGTTGATAAGGCCGAAGGAACCCCGCGTCAGCTCCGCGAGCATGAATATCAAGCTGCAGTGAATTACAGGCAGCGTTAGGTTAAGTGGAAAGGACATCTTCCGCACGGCGTAGATCCCTGGCATGATCAGTGCCGCCACGAGAAGCAAGAGAGAGGCGGCCGCGGGAAGGCTGGTCGCCACGATGAGCGGTATTGGGGTGAAGACGCCCGTGTTGCGGAGGCTGAAGACGGCGATCGCGGCGCCGCAGAGAAAGAGGATGGAAGAGGTTTCCAGGATCAGATCGACTGGACTAGGCAACTTTTCGTTAGACATTCCGACCGGCCTTCGTCAAGCATTGCCGCTTTGAGGCTCGCCACCGGCTGCTTCGCGGCCATCTTGCGAGATCTGCTCGTAGATCTCTTTTCGGTGTACCGCAACGTCCTTAGGGGCTTTGATGCCAAGCCGCACCTGTTCCCCGCGAACCTCGAGGACGACCACTTCTATACCATCTCCGATTACGATGCTCTGCGAGACTTTTCTTGTGAGCACCAGCATCTTCGTCGCCCTCCCTGGCCCTTAAGCTAATGCCTGCTGTCTTTCGGCACGCCTCAGTGACTTTATAGTATACGCCTCGTTGCAAATGTGCGGCTGCCCGGTTGCGAACTGAGCAAGATCGGGCAGGCTGTGAACCTGCCCTCAAGCTTAGCGGGAGAGCGCGAGAGCGCGTTGCACGGCGGCCGAGTCGTCGACCGAGATCCGCACGATGTGCGAGTTGAATCGCTCTCCGTTCACCTTGGTTACGACGATGACGCTGGCTCCCGACTTGGTGGGGATGCAGCTCTCAGCTTCGAAGGCGACGTCGCCGACGGGAAGCTGGGCGTCTCGAACCTTGACTCGGGCCTTCATCGCCGTGTCCGGGCCATAGATCTGTCCCGCAGCCTCAAGGGCCGCTGCGGTGATCCCGTCCTCGGACACTTGCTGGGCTCGGCGCTGAATGTTGGCCTGCTTAGGAGCCTCGATGGTAATGCTGCTGGTGTCGAACCCGGCGCTCTTAAGTGCTTTGAGGATGTCGTCCTTCCGTAGCTTGCGTTTTCTGCCGAGGCCGGGCGTGTTGCCAATCTCAGTGGCGATGAGGGCCTGGCGTAGCTCTGAATCGGCTTCGACGCTTGCGATCTCGCCAAGCGTGTACCGGTCCGCAGTCGTCTCAGCGGCTTCGACAATGGTTACGGTGGCGTTTCCGGTAGGAACCGAGCGAGTCAAAGCGGCTTCGGTGCGAGCCACCTCCGGCCGATTAACCCAGTCGTTCACGAACGTGCTGACCGGCGAGGGGCCCACAACAGGCTGGGGAGTTGCCGGAATCGCTTCGTCCGACTTCAAAATCCTGAACTCACCTACACCGGGCTCTCCTGCTGCGTGGAATCCAGGCAGAGCGGAGGAGACGAGGTACGGCCCAACTGGCCGCAGGTCGTCGTAGGCTCTGAAGACCGCGAGGTAAATGCGGCCGACCTGGGCTCGGTAGCTGCTTGTAGAGGCGAAAACGTAGCCTTTGGGATCGACCTCGATGGCGGTCGTGCCGTTTGGCACTCGAAGCGTGGGAAGGAGCGTCGCGCCTTCTGAGTTCGAGATCCATCCGTCGGTGACAGTTAGGGACGCGCTCGATGCGTAAAGCGCGCGTCCATCCTTAACAAATTGCAAATAGCCGTTCCCCTCGATGCTGACGCGAACGGCGGGAGTCATCGTTAGCGCGACGGTGAGTGCGAGTGTGGATAGCAAGGTTTTGAGCCTCCGGGGCCAGGCTGGCCGGCTACTCTAAATGTCGGCATACAGGCTCCGGAGACTTAGGCTCTTTGCTCGTGCATTTGCCTGGATGTGCAGTCGGTGGGCTAGGTGAGCACGCGCTCGAGCAACCAAATTGCGCAAGCAAGCTTGCTTTGAAGGCCGCTTGCCTGGGTACTGCCGTCCGCCTTGATGAGGGTGATCTCGTTTTCGTCGGTGTCAAAACCGATGTCTTGGCGGCTGACGTCG
>JAXDKF010000198.1:0-9882 GCA_034667265.1 Fimbriimonadaceae bacterium | reverse complement strand
CGCTGCTTGTCCAAATTCTCCATGGGCAGGAGGTTGGCGATGGCGAAAGACAGCGCGACCGGATCGTCGGGAAACACGACCTGCACCTCGAACTTCCGAGGCGCGAACACGCGCTGGATCAGGGCGTCCACCTCTTCCTTGGCGCGGGACAGCAGATCGTGGGTGTCCGAATCCTCCTCGATCTCCATCTCGACCACCGGCTCAACGGCGCCCATCAAGTAATCGTGCGACTCGTCCAGATCGCGGATGCGGAAACGGCGCTCCCCGCGCACGTGGATGTCCATGCGGCCGTCTTCGTAGCTGTGCACGCCCACGATGCGCACGGCGGTCCCGACCAGATACGGCTCGGCGCGACCCGTCTCGGAACCCGTTCGGATGAGCACGACTCCGAAGGCGCGATCCTCCTTCAGGCAGCGCTGGACCATGTCCTGGTAGCGAGGCTCGAAGATGTGGAGATAGAGCTCCGCGTATGGGAACAGGACCGTGTTGAGCGGAAACAGTGGAAGGTCTTCCAGCTTATCGGACATGCCCATCACGGATTATAACGCCGGTTCGGAGTGCAGACGCTTTGTGGAGCGCGCCGGTTCAAAGGGCGGCGTAGAAAGCCTGCGGGCGACTCCAACCGGGTAGAGTTTTGGTCTGTGTCTGAGGTGGCTGGGTATTTGAAAGAGGGCGACGGTCCGGAAGAGCTTAAAAAAGAACTTCACGAGGCTCAGGAACGAATCAAGAAGCTTGAGAGGCAGCTCGAGAGCAAGCCCGAGGCTGCCGAGCCAAGCCCTGAAGAACCGCTGATCTATGCCGATCAGACCCTGCGGCGTTTGGTTCAGCGCGTGGCCATGATCCTCCAGGCCGAGAAGATCGTGATCATGTTCTACGATCGCGATCGCGCCGAGCTGGTGGGCATGCCTCCCGCATTCGGAGTAGAGGAAGAGCGGCTTCCGATGTTCCGCGTGAGAGCCACGCAGGGCATCTCGGGAGAGGTCTTCCGCGAGAGCGCGCCTGTCATCTTCCATGACGCGAACAGCGACCCGCGCACAAAAAAAGACCCCTTCGGCATCCTGAATGTGCAAAACGGCATCACGGTGCCGCTGGTCATCGAGAAGCGGGACGAAGAGAATCGCGTCATCGACCGCACCGTCATCGGCGTGCTCCACGCATTCAACAAGCGCCACGGGGAGGATTTCAACGATGAAGACGTCCGGCTCCTGGAGCGGATGGCGCGCAACGTCGGATCCATCATCGCCAACCTGCAGCTTTACCGAGAGGTCAAAGAGCAGCGCGACGAGTTCGCCCGCACGTTCGAATCGTTAACCGCCGGCCTTATCCTCGTCAGCCCGGACGGGCGCATCAGCCAGATCAACGCTTCCGCTCGCGCCATCTTTGGCGTGGACGATGACGTTGTCGGCAAGCAGGCCCGGGAAATCCTGCGTAACGACACGATCCAGGAAGTCTTCCGCGTCACGGCTCGTGGCGAAGAGGCTGCTCGGCAAGAGATCACGGTGACGATCGCCGGCCAGGAGCGCAGCTACGAGCTGCAGGCCGCGCTGGTGCGAAGCGAAGACGGCAAGGACCTCGGCGTGGTGGCCATCTTCATGGATATCACGGATATCAAAGCGATCGACAAGATGAAGAGCAGCTTCGTCGCGATGGCGTCCCATGAGCTTCGAACCCCGCTCACCGCGATCAAGGGCTTCGTCAGCACCCTGCTGATCGACGACGAATTCAATCCAGAGGAGCGCCGCGAATTCTACGGCATTATCGATCAGGAGTGCGACCGGCTTACGCGCCTCATCAACGATCTTCTCAACACCGCGAGGATCGACGCGCAGGAGAGCCTCAAGCCGCATTACACCAATGTGGCCATGCAGCCCCTGCTCGAGAAGGCGGTCATGCTCCAGCGCCAGACGACAACGCGACACACGATAACCTTGGACGCCGCCGGCCAGATGCCGACCATCGTCGGCGACGAGGACAAGCTCGACCAGATCCTGACCAACCTCCTCAACAACGCGATCAAGTATTCGCCCCGTGGCGGCCAGATCACGGTGCATGCGACGAACGAAGGCGACACGTTATTGATCGGCGTGGAGGACCAAGGTCTTGGCATTCCGAAGGAGCACCTGATCAAGGTGTTCGACAAGTTCCACCGCGTGAACAACGAGGACAATCGCAAGATCTACGGCACCGGCCTGGGGCTATTTTTGGTGCGTCACCTTGTGGAGACCGTGCACCTTGGCAAGCTGTGGGTGGAGTCGGAAGTGGGCAAGGGCTCAACCTTCTGGTTCCGTATCCCGACGAAGCTGGACATCGAGCGGGCCAAGCACATCAACGACTGATTCCAGTTCGGAACTCGGAGCTTGTTATCTGCTGTCCACCATGCGCACGAAGTTGCGCACTACCGTTAGGCCTTCCTCTGTCAGCACGGACTCGGGATGGAATTGCACGCCTTCGATCGGCAACGATTCGTGTTTCAAGCCCATGATTTCGCCATCGTCCTCGGCGGTTGCGGTAACGACAAAGCCTTTCGGGACTGAATTTCTTGTGAGAACCAACGAGTGGTAGCGCACGGCCCGGAACGGGTTCGGCATGCCTTCGAAGAGTCCCTCGCCGTCGTGCCGAATCAGCGAGGTCTTGCCGTGCATGATGTTGCGCGCTTGGCTCACTTCGCCGCCTGCTACATGGCCAATCGCTTGATGACCGAGGCAGACGCCGAATAAGGGGACGGAAAGCGCGGTATTGCGGTGTTTCGGGGTTGCGGTGTTAGGGACCGGAGACTGTGGATCGGACCGCTGGAGCGCCGCTTCCAAAATCGTCAAGCAAATCCCCGACTCATTGGGTGTGCATGGGCCCGGCGACAGCATGATGCCGTCCGGCTTGAGTCGCTTGATTTCTTCCATCGTGATCTCGTCGTTCCGGCGAACCACCACCTGCGCGCCGCATTGCCCCAGGTATTGGACCAGGTTATAGGTGAACGAATCGTAATTGTCGATGACGAGGATCATTGGGTGCAGGTATTGGGTATTGGGTATTGGGTATTGGGGCTGATGCTAAAAGGTCAAGGTCGGTTTACCCGAGCTCCTCGGGCCGACAGCCGACAGCCGACAGCCGCCCTCATTAAGGTATCCTTCGAAGCTGCAAAACCCGGCTCTCTGCTTCCAATTGAGCTATTAGTTCTGTGAAGCCGACCCGTCCACAGGGAGCGCAATGGATAACCAAAGAAAGTACGAAGCCTTTTATATAGTAAGACCGGAGCTCAATGACTCCGACGTCCAGAAGATTGCCGACCGGTTCAAAACCGTGATCGAAGAGAAAGGCGGCTCTGTTGAAAAAGCCGCAAAGTGGGATAAACGCAAGCTCGCCTACGAAATCAACGGTCTCCGCGAAGGAAATTACGTCATCATGAATTTCGAGGCCAAGGCAGACGTTCCTCAGGAGCTCTCCCGGCTTATGCGGATCTCAGACGATGTGATCCGGCATCGCATCTACAAAACCGAGGACTAAGACCAGTGATCAATCGCGTTGTGCTCGTCGGGCGCCTGACTCGCGACCCCGAACTGAAGACCACTACCACCGGGAAGTCGGTCTGTGATTTTTCGATAGCCGTCGATAAGCGAATTAAGCCATCAGACGGATCGTCTACTGCAGACTTTTTCCGAATCGTCTGCTGGGAGCGGACGGCGGAATTCGTTAGCAACTACCTTCACAAGGGTCGCCTTGTGGCCGTGGACGGCAGACTTCAATCGCGCAAGTACACCGCGAGCGACGGCACGAATCGCGAAGTCATCGAGGTGATCGCTGAGAGCGTCCAAGGTCTTGACCGGCCTCGAGACGACGGCGAGGGTGGTGGTGGCCGCACGCCGGTTGGCGCAACCGCAGCCGCAGCCTCCGTGCCCAGTGCCGACGAATACGACCCGTTCGCGGACGAGTAAATGCCGCACGTCCTTGACGAGCCGGGTTTCGTAACGCGCCTGGACCCCAAGGGCATGTACAGCCTCACGGAGGCTTTTCCCGACCAGTGCCGCAAAGCGCTCGAGATCGCTCGGGGCGTTGCGATGCCCGATCTCGAGGCGCGGCCCAACGTTGTCACCCTCTCCGGACTCGGCGGCTCCGCGGCAGGCGGCGATCTGGTGCGGGCGATCTTTGAAGCGAACGGCTCCGCGCCATTCCTCGTGAACCGGGATTACACGCTGCCGAACTTCGTCGGGCTAGGCGATTTGGTCTTCTGCGCCAGCTATTCCGGGAATACGGAAGAGACCCTCTCGGCCTACCAAAGTGCAAAGAAGTCGGCGGCGCGCATCATCTGCGTGACCAGCGGCGGCAAGCTGGCCGAGATGGCTCACGCGGACGGCAACACCGTGATCGAGATCCCCGGTGGACAGCCGCCACGCACTGCGCTTGGATACATGTTCATTCCCGTCTTGTCGGCTTGCGAGAGGCTCAATCTTGTTCCACAGCAAGACTACGAGAGCGCATTCTCCGTGCTGGAAGAGTGCGTGAAGCGGTGGTCGGTAAGCGTTCCTCTCAAGGAGAACCAGCCAAAGCAGCTTGCGGATGCTATGCACGGACGAGTCGGCGTTTTGTACGGACTAGGCTCCTACCAGGCGACCGTTGCCAACCGGTGGAAGGGCCAGATCAACGAGAACGCGAAGAACATGGCCTCGGCCAACGCCTTTCCCGAGCTCAACCACAACGAGATCCTCGGTTGGGTGAAGGCCACCGAGCAAGGCGTGTCGCAGTGGATCGCCCTGTTCTTGGAAGATGGGACCGAGTCCGAGAAGATGAAGGCCCGTGCACGGGTGACGGAGCAACTGATCAGCAAGGCGGCAAAGGTGTTCCGCGTGAAGGCCGAAGGGCAGAGCTTGCTCCAGCGCATGCTGTCCCTAACCTTCTTCGGCGATTTTCTTTCCCTGTATCTGGCGGCGCTGAACGGCGTCGATCCGGAGAACATCGACTCGATCAACGTGCTCAAGAGCGAGCTCGCGAAGATCGACTAGTTGCCCTGGCTGGCCCCTAAGCGACCCCCGACGTGAGTAAACTGCCTAGCGGCGCTGCGGACGGCAAAGGAGCCGATTCGCGGACAGCGACTTGTGGTTGACGGGAAGCAGAAGGCGAAGGCAGGAGCAGTGATGGCGGACGCGCCGACCGCTGGTTATCCCAGGCCCCTTGAACACCCCAACTTAAGCCGTTTTTCCTCATACGGCATCGGGCTCCTCATTTACATTCTCGCGACGGTTGCATGGGGCGCGATCGTACGGGCCACCGGTTCGGGAGACGGCTGCGGCAACAACTGGCCACTGTGCGATGGCCGGATTCTCCCGGTCTTCACCAGCTACCAGCGAGTTTTCGAATTCACGCATCGCGCCTCCACGGGGCTGATCCTGCCTCTGATGATCCCGCTGTTCATCTGGGCAAGAAGGATCTTCCCGCAGGGTCACATTGGCCGGAAGGCCGTTTATGGTGCGATCGTCATGACCGTGCTCGAAGGGCTAATCGGCGCGGCGCTGGTCAAGTTCGGCTGGGTGGATCAGGATCGCAGCATGGCGAGGCCCTATGTGATGGGCTTCCACATCATCAGCACCTTTATCCTCGTCGGCTTTCTGACGGCGGCCATCATGGTCGGCAAAGGCGCGCGTCCGATCCGGCTGAAAGGGCAGGGCGCAGTCGGCTGGATGCTCGCCGCCTGTTTTCTGAGCATTTGCGTTCTAGGGGTGAGCGGCGCGATCTCCGCCCTCGGCCACCAGCTTTGGCCTGCTGAAGACGTTCTGAAGGCAGCAGCTTCCCCGAGCGCCAACTGGATGGTGCGCATGCAGCCCACGCATCCATTTCTCGCGATTTCGATCGGCCTTCTTGTGGTGCTGACTGTCGGACTTCTTCTGCACCTTCGCCCCACGCCGGACGTTCGCCGCGCGTCGCGGTACGTTGCCGGTGCCTTCGGGGCCGAGATGCTGCTCGGGCTCATTAACATTTGGCTGAGAGCTCCGGTGTGGATGCAGGCCGCTCATTTGGTCGCGGCCGACCTTACTTTCGCGACTCTTGTAGTGCTCGCTATAGCCGCTTTGGGTGAAGGCATCGAGCGCAAAGACAGCGCCGAAAAGCCCGAGGAGGCGCCCGAGCTTAAAGGCAAGGAGCTCGTCGGGGCTTACTTCGTTCTTACCAAGCCTCGCGTGATCAGCCTCCTGCTATTCACCACGATGACGGCGTCATTTGCTGCCGCGGGCGGATGGCCGGGCTTCTGGATCTTCACGGCCTTGATGATCGGCGGATACATGTCCGCCGGCGCAGCCAACGCCATCAATATGGTCATCGACCGCGATATCGACGGCACGATGGCCCGCACTGCGAAGCGGCCAACCGTCACCCAGGCGATCCCCTCGACTCACGCTCTGATGTTTGCCGGTGTCCTGGCGTGGGGCTCCTTCGGCATCCTCGCGATCGCCTGCAACATGCTCACCGCGATGCTCGCACTCGCGGGCTTGGTCTTCTATGTAATCGTCTACACGCTGCTTCTGAAGCGGCGTACGTGGCACAACATCGTCATCGGTGGCGCCGCGGGGGCTTTCCCGCCTCTCGTCGGCTGGGCGTCCGTACATGGCACGCTCGCGCCGCTCGCCATCTATTTGTTCGCGATCATCCTCGTTTGGACGCCCGTGCACTTCTGGGCTTTGGCGCTCCTGATCAAAGAGGACTACGCGAGCGCGAAGGTCCCCATGCTGCCCGTGGTCAAAGGCGACCGGTACACGGTCATCCAGATCGCGCTTTACACCGTCGTCACAGTCGCGGTGACGATCATTCCGTTCTTCCAGGGACTGGTAGGCACCTCGTATCTGATCGCCGCCATCTTGCTCAACGCGGGGCTCGTGGCGTTCACTCTGAAGCTCTACAGAAATACAAATCGAACGAGCGCGCTGCTCGCATTCAAGTACTCGATGCTGTACCTGGCATTACTCTTTCTAATGGTCGCGATCGACCGGGCGCACACGGCATGAACGCCCTTCGAAACGACACGGTCGCTTGGGTATGCTCGATTGACAAGACAGTGGGCCCCTTTCGAGAGATCAATAGACCCCGAAAGAACACGTCTTCTTTTTTTATGGCGGAGCAAATGCGCCTTTGCGATGCTAGAACGCGCAACGAGCGCGATTGGTTTATATTTTCGATTTCGCCCTTAACGGATTTGCTGGGCAAGCACCTTTTGAACCCATGGAGGGCTCATGGCGCAACTTTTTAAGCCATACGCAAACGTCGTGGCCCGGACGAGCATCGTCCTCGGGGGGGCCGCTCCCGTGCTTATTGGCCTTGCCGCGGCGGCTTATTCGCGCTCGCCCTACAACACCAAGGTTGAGGTGCCGCTGAATCAGCCGATCCCGTTCAGCCACCAGCATCACGCGTACGAACTCGGCATCGACTGCCGCTACTGTCACACGACCGTTGAGAAGTCGAGTTTCGCGGGCCTTCCGCCGACCGAAACCTGCATGAGCTGCCACTCGCAAATTTGGACCAATTCGCCTTTGCTGGAGCCGGTTCGCAGGAGCTACGAGTCAGGAACGCCCATCGAATGGAACAAGGTCAACTCCGTTCCCGCTTTCGTGAATTTCAACCACAGCATCCATATCGCGCGAGGCGTCAACTGCAACGACTGTCACGGCGCGGTCAACGATATGCAGATCACGTGGAAGGGCAGGCCGTTCCAGATGCAGTGGTGTCTCGAGTGCCATCGCGCGCCTGAGAAGTACCTCTATAAGGATCCGGAATCTGCGTCTCCGCGCCAGCAAGTCTTCAATCTCTACTGGAAGCTCCAAGAAAAGGGACCCAGCGGCCTGACTCCACGAGAGCACGCCCTCGTCTCGGGTCACGAGCAGCAGTCCAACCATGCCGACGACGTCAAGGTCGGCAAGCAGCTCGTCGAGGCGTACGGCGTTAAGGTTCAGCAGCTCGCAGACTGCTCGGTGTGCCACTACTGATGGAAACGCTCGATCAAACACCCAAGCCCAAGCTGGACCTGGATGCGGTCCGCGAACGCCTGTCGAAGGCCAAGGGCCGCCAGTATTGGCGCGGCCTCGAGGAGATCGCGGAGACCCCAGAGTTCCAGGACTGGATGGACGATGAGTTTCCAAACCGCGAGTCCTTAAAGGGCCTCGATCGCCGCACCATGCTCAAATACATGGGCGCGTCTCTCGCGCTCGCGGGACTCTCCGGATGCCGCGGTCTGTTCCTTCCGCAGAAGAAGGTCGTGCCCTACGTCCACGCTCCCGAAGAGATGGTGTACGGGAAACCTCTTTTCTATGCGACCATCTTCAGCCAGGGCGGTTACGCGAAGGGTGTGCTCGTGGAGCAGCACGACGGTCGTCCGTCGAAGATCGAAGGCAACCCCGATCACCCCGCGACTTTAGGCGCTTGCGATTCGTTCATGCAGGCTTCGATCCTGCACCTGTACGATCCTGATCGCGCACAGAACGTCACGCAAGCGGGCGAAACCAGCACCTGGGAAACGTTCTTCGCCACCGTTCGCGAGAGGCTGGCGAACGCGCAGGCGGTTAACGGCAGCGGCATCCGGCTCCTGACCGAGAACGTCACTTCTCCAAGCTTTGCCGCGGAGATTCGAAAGTTTCTCAAGGCTTATCCCGGATCGCAATGGCATCAGTGGGAGCCCACGAGCCAGGACAACCTGACTCAGGGCGCCATACAAGCGTTCGGCAAGCCCATCAATACGGTCTACGATTTCAAGCCGGCAAAGGTCGTTCTCTCGCTTGACTCTGAATTCATGATGTCCATGCCGGGCAGCCTGCGTTACAGCCGCGACTTCGCGGACGGTCGGCGGATCCGCGACAACAAGGGCACGATGAACCGGCTCTACGCTTTCGAGTCGATGCCGACGATAACAGGCGCGTATGCCGACCACCGATGGGCGGTTCGAGCGTCGGATGTCGAGACCATCGCCCGTGCAATCGCGGCAGGCGTCGGCATAGCGGGAGCCGCACCAAGCGGGAAGTTGCCCGTTCAGCAGAGCGTCATCGACGCGATCGTCAAGGACCTAAGAGCCAATCCAGGCGCAACCATCGTCGTCGCTGGCCAGCACCAACCGGCGATCGTGCACCAACTCGCGCACCACATCAACAACGCGCTTGGAAACGTGGGCCGGACAGTGACTTACACCACGCCCGTTGAAGCCGAGCCGGTCGTTCACCAGAACTCCCTCAAGGCCCTGGTCGACGATATGAACGCCGGCCGCGTGCAGGCGCTTTTCATCCTCGGTACCAACCCCGTTTACACCGCGCCCTCCGATTTCAAATTCGCGGAGGCTCTAAGCAAGGTCCCATTCAAGGCGCAGCACAGCGCGTACCTCGACGAGACCGGCGCGCTCTGCGAATGGCACCTTCCCGAAGCTCACTTCTTGGAGGCCTGGAGCGATGGCAGGGCCTATGACGGAACCATCTCGATTCAGCAACCCATCATCGAGCCGCTTTTCGAAGGTCGCACCCACGCAGAGATGCTTTCCGCGCTTAGGGGCGAGACAACGGCAAGCTACGACCTCGTCCAGGCGCAATACAAGAAGGGCTCCGACAAGGCGTTCGATAAGGAGTGGCGAAGGTATCTCCACCAAGGAGTCGTGCCCAACTCGGCACTGCCCGCCCAGTCGGTTTCACTGATCGGAAACGTAGCCCCGCAAAAGCCGGTGCCCGCAGGCAACGAGATCATTTTCCAGCTCGATCCAACGATTTACGACGGCCGCTACGCCAACAACGGCTGGCTCCAGGAGCTTCCAAAGCCTCTCACGAAGGTCACGTGGGACAGCGTGATCCACATGAGCCCGAGGACTGCCAAGAAACTCGGCGGCATTGCCAACGAGGACACGGTCGAGCTCTCCTACGGTGGCAAAACGAT
>JAXDKF010000197.1:0-17308 GCA_034667265.1 Fimbriimonadaceae bacterium | reverse complement strand
CCACGACGACGGGAACCCTGCCGACGAAGAGTGGATAATTGCACGCCGCTGTCCGGCCGGCTAGGAAGTTGCTCCCGCCTTTGAGGGCCAGGACTTCGGTCGCACTGGGGGAAAGGCTTACGATGCGCCTCGCGGGCTCGGTGAGCATGACGCCGTTGACCCCGTTCTGCACGGTTTCCTGTGGCGTCTTTTTACGACATCCGGGAGCGATAGCGATGACTAGCAGGAGGGCAGGCAAGAGCCGAAGCGCATGGCGCATGGGCCTCATTCTGACGCACATGAAAGGATCAAGTCCAGAACCGCATCGACAGTTCCTCGCATCGCCTCATCTAGGATCGCCGGCTGTGCGACTCTGCTTCATCGGAACCGGGCCGCGTTGCCCTGAGTCGGACTTTGAGGCGTAGGGATGCCCCGCCCGGAGAGGAGTCAAATATGAAGAAAATAGTTTCCGCCGTCTTTGAGGATCAGATGCAGGCCGAGCAGGCCCTACAGCAGCTTCGAGCAAACGGAGTGCCCGACAGTTCGATCTCTGTTGTAGCGCAGCACCCCGAGACGATCGACTCAACCGGTGGTGTCAACGTACAGGATGCCGACGACCATGACAACAAGGGAAGCGGTCTTGCGAAGGGCGCAGCGATAGGCGCCGGAACCGGAGCGCTCTTTGGGCTTGCCGCGTTCTTTATCCCCGGCATCGGCCCATTCGTGACGGCCGGCGCTCTGGCCAACGCGCTCGGTTATGCGGGCGGCGCTGCCGTTTCAGGAGCGATCGTTGGCGGTACTGCTGGCGGGCTCGCCGGTGTCTTGATGGACTACGGGGTAGATAAGGATGACGCTGAGTACTACCAGGAGCGGATCGGTCAAGGCGGCGTGTTCGTCGCGGTCGACACCGCCGGCAGCCCTCAGAACGAGGATGTCATTCGTCAGGTTCTGCAGTCGGCCGGCGGCCGCAGCTCGGCGTACATGGCCTAAGCGGCGAAACTTTGGGGGCGCTTGCGATTGCGCAAGCGCCCTCTTTTTGCTGGTTAAGACGGGTTCCCGGCTCTTGCAGTGCTGCTTCGTAGCTTTCGCCCTCGAGCCAACCTGGTAGCGCTTGGCCAGCCTTTTCGCGCTACATTAGAAGGATGGTGGCTTGGGAGTATTTGACGGTAAAGCTTTACGACTATGGCAGTCCGGAAGGCGAGGAGAAGAATCCAAAGGACTTCTGGGTGACCCCCGACGGGCTTCTCGCGCTCATGGATAGGCTGGGGGCTCAGGGCTGGGAGGCGGTTACGCGGGCCGGTGTCGACGTGATCATGAAGCGGCCAATGCCAGAGCGAAGCGCGCCTCAGCATGCCGTGGTAGCCGTCGAGGCGGAGCCGAGCTCCGTTAGGTAGTTGATGAGAGGCAGGTATCGCTTGCGGCCACGGGCTATAGTAGGCACTCTACAATTGCATGGGTGAGGCTAGCTTACAGAGGTTAGCCGACATATACAAGGAGAAGGTTAGCCTTTACTCTTGTTATGACTTCGCCTTGCCGATCACTACTGGATTACCGTCTCCTTTTCGGGGTCGATTACGCCAGCAGGAAATCCCTTGTCTAACAGTTCATCCGTTTGCTTGATCCACTCATCCCAAGTGATAAGTCTGTCGCCAGCACTATCAGGTTCAACAATTCCAGCCAACCCCAAGCTTTCGAGGAGACGGCGATCGTTCTTGACGGCCGTATTGAGCACCCGCACCCTATCCATACCCGCGAGATCCTCCACACTCGTTGTCGACCATCGTGTCAGCATCGTTTGCACCACGATTATGGAGACGCAGTTCGCCCGAGGCCCCTCGTCAGTAACATCCATGCCGACGCCCAGCCACGTTGTCCTTCCCTGCGCATTTCTAAACTGGCAGCCAGCACTGTATTCCGTAGCGCCAGCGTACATTTGATCTTTCTTTAGCCGAACCGGGATATAGCCGGAAAAACTTGGTTTGACGTATTCATCTAGGATTCTCTGGAGCTTTGCCCTGTTCATACTGAGCAGCCTACGTTCGGATGGGTGCTCGTATTTCCACAAGGGTCCCGCCTTAAACGACTTCAGCGAGGCCGCGACTTTTGTGGCTGCTGATTCCAATGTATCAGCAAACCAAAAGTGGCGTACCGTCGCCGTAATCGCAATGACGATCACGGCGACGGCGGCCACCCGGAAGCTCATAACCAAGCGTGGATTGTTCAAGGCGTGATGGTGACCGGAGCGCACTGGAAGTAGGCAGGGCTGGCTTGGTTAGGACACGTTGCCGTGTTGCCTTGCTGAAGGGTCCTAAACTCATGTCCCGCCACTATCGGATCTCCCCCGTCACTCTGACAAGCAACACTCCGGTAAAAGACCTGGTCGCAACGCGCCGTAGATGTGTTCATGTAGCAGCAATAAACGTGCCAGGTTAGCCCGGCCGTCGTAAATTCGCATGTTGCTCCATGGTAGTTTTTGCAGTTGCTGCCATCGACAGGAGCAGGTCCTCCTATCACACTGTTGGCTACCGAAACGGTTAATGCCAATGCTACCGAGATGATGATTGGTCTGATTCTCATAGTTGATTACCTCGCTTATTGTTCCGGAGTGGACCACCAGTAGAGTGATCCCATGTTGCCACGTGAGCGCTTGCGGACAAGCTGCCCATCAAGAAGAATTCCAAGCCCAAAGTGCCTCACGTACCGAGCACTGGGGGGAACGCCTGAGTCATCACAGCTCTCGTCTATAAAGACAACTGATTTCTCTTTGTACACTCGAGCATAGTCGGCATAAGCCTGAGAGTCTTCTGGCGCATACTGATAGGAACGAACGTCGGGTGAGGGCAGGGCCTGAGGATTCCAACCGCAGGGGCTATGCCACATCTCTTCCGAAAACCCCAACCGAGTTGATGCAACATAAGTGAGATCGGGCAGGTTCATGTCAGAGGCAGTCCCGTAGTCACCAGGCCCCCCCTCGTCCGCGTGATACATCATTACAGCCAAGTGAAGCTGCTTAAGGCGCGAACAGGAGCTCTCGATCAAAGCTCTGCGCTTTGAGTTTGCGAAGACGCTCATAAGGATTCCGCTGAGGACAAGGAAAATGGTTATCGACACCAATATCTCGACCAAAGTCAATCCGCGCTTCATTTAGGATGTCTCTTCAAGAATGTCTTCAGGTCAGCCGAGCTTGGATCGGTTACCGTAATTTCACTACGAGAGTTCACGAGGACGGCAAAGGGTGCGAGCACATACATTTGTGGTGGAACATGCCGGTTCTCTTCATCGCTGACGAACCAAAACTGTTTCTTCCATGGTTTCAGTAGCTCTGGAAAGCCTTTCCCTTGGAAGTAGAACACGACTGGATACGGAGTGGGATTCGGAAGTTTCGTCAACTGCAGGTGGCCCGCCGTACAGCCTCTGCATTCCCCGACCGTGACAATGCAGATATTGGTGGAGCGTGGAATCGGCCTGCCGAAATAGTCGTTCTTAGGCACGTCGATTACCGTTCCAACGCGAGGCAGGGCCATGACGGGAGCCTGCTGGGTAAGTACGGCTGCGGCTCGCGCGTAACCTCCCTGAGTTAGATTCAGGTACCCCAAACCGAGGACTGCCGCTAAGGCAAGGACTCCAAGCACGAGATTCAGCTGCCTCATTGCCAAGTAGATGATAACACCTAGACCTTACATCTGGTTTGTTGGTTCGCGTCGGACGCAAGTGGCTCTTAAGGACTATGTCCAGAGGAACAACAGTCCACTTAGTGTGCGGAAAGGCGCATGTAAGCGCGAAACTTGGGTCCTTCGTGCGTCGCGGCATTCTGCGGCGGATTCAACTTGCTCGGGTTGTTACAGCAAGGATGCAGTCCAGGGGCCGAATGGTCTTTCTGCCCGGCCAGCCATGAAAGGTTGAGGTTATGGCAGGGGCAGCAGGGCTCGAACCCGCGACCTACGGTTTTGGAGACCGTCGCTCTACCAACTGAGCTATACCCCTGCGCGGGAGGTTCAAATTATACCAATGGGATCGCTGGCTGCTCCGTAGGCTAGTACCAAGGCTATTGAACGTCGGCGGCGCCCACAGGCTTTCGCTCCGCCGCCTCCACGGAAGGCTCCACCATGTGCGCCCTCGACAGATCGCGGGGTTCCTTGCGGAACTTGCGGCCAAGGTCGTCGAAGTACGTGTAGACCGTCGGTACGACGAACAGAGTTAGGATCGTCGAGGTCATCAAGCCACCGATTACGACTGTCGCCAACGGCACGTACATCTCGGAGCCCTGACCGATTCCCAGCGCCAGCGGCAGCATGCCCAGCATGGCGGCTAGCGTGGTCATCAAGATCGGTCGCAGCCGGGTCGGGCCGGCGGTCAGAAGCGCTTCATCACGAGGCATGCCACGGGCGCGGAGCTGATTCGTGTAGTCCACAAGCAGGATGCCGTTCTTCACGACGATGCCAATGAGCATCAGCAATCCGATAAACGCGGTGAGGCCGAACGCGCGCCCGGTCAAGAAGAGCCCGAGCACCATTCCGATGGCACACAGGGGGACCGACGTCAAGACCACCAGCGGGTAGATGAAAGACTCGAACTGCGACGCCAACAGCATGTAGATGAGCGCGATAGCGAGGAACACCGCGAGACCCAAGCCCGCGAACTCTTGCGAGCGCTGCTGTTGTTGAAGGCCCCACGCCCAGTAGTAGCCCTGCGGGAATTGGACCTTGTCGAGCGCTTTGGCGATGTCTGCCTGGACTTCGCTCTCGGCGCGGTCTTGGATCCGTCCGCTAACGCCGATGTAGCGCTGACGGTTTTGGCGGCTGATCTGGTTAGGGCCAACGCCGATAACCGGATACGCGACCTGCTTCAGAAGCACTGGCGCGCCATTTTTCTCTGTACCGATCACGGGAAGGTTGCCGATCTGCTCGATGCTGCGGCGCTTCTCCGGCGGCACTTCCACGTAAATCGGATATTGATTGCCGCCTTCCTGGTAGTAGGTGCTGAGGACCCCGATCGTGCTGGCGGCGAGAGTGCTGGCGACGTCTTGGAACGACACGCCCAACGTCTGGGCTTTCACTCGGTCGACCTTCCACTGGACTTCGGGGGTGGCGTCTTGGATGGTCAGGTCCACGTTCTGAAGGCCAGGCACGTTCTGGATGGCATCCATGACGGCCGTGGCGGTTACGGTGAGCTGCTTGATGTCTTGACCGTAGACATCTATTTGCACGCCCTGATTGCCGCCGCCCATGATGTTGGCGACAACGTCGAAGGGGGAGACCTGCGGCCTCGCGCCAGGGATCTGGCCTAGCTTTCGCTGGATCCTCTTGACCACGTCTTCCGTTCGCGACTTTCGATTGGGCTTCAGCCGAACCGTGGCAGATCCTTCGTTCGAGTTTCCGCCGCCTCCGCCGCCACGCAATCCCACGCCGGTGCCGGCTCCTGCAATAACCGTCTCAACGTCCGGATCGGATCGCAGAACGTCTTCCACCTGCAGCATGATCCGGTTGGTGGTTGCCAGCGCGGTGCCAACCGGCAGTTTCATGCGCACGTTGAGATTCCCGCTGTCGGTTTGCGGCAATTGCTCTCGGCCGACCATGGGCCAAAACACCAGGGCTGCCGCGATGGATAGTCCGGCGCCAAGCAGCACGATCCATCGATGGCCGATGGCCCACTGGAGGCCACGGCGGTACGAATCGTCGAAGCTAGTGAACCAGGCACCAAAGCGATCGAACATTCTCGTGATCGGCCCTACCTTGCGTCCGCGCTGCACGCGCAGCTCAGGGTGGGCTTCCTCGATGACTTCCTCTTCCTTCACCAGCCGAGAGGCGAGCATCGGTACGACGGTGCTGGCGTCGATCAACGAGATGCCCAGGGAGAACACGACTACAAGCGCGAACTGCGTAAAGGTCTGGCCGGTTTGACCCTTGATCAGCAGCAAGGGCAAGAACACGATCATCACCGTGAGGGTGGACGCGACGACGGCTGACAGGATCTCCTGCGTGCCGGATACCGCCGCTTCCGCGGCACGTTTACCGTCGCGTTCGATGTGTCTATAGATGTTCTCGAGGACGACGATCGCGTCATCCACGATCAGGCCCGTCGCCAACGCCAGGCCGCTCAAGGAAATCGTGTTCAGCGTGAAGCCGCAGAAGTAGAGCAGAGCGAACGTCGAGATGATCGAAACGGGGATCGAGAGCGCGACCACAAAAGTGCTGCGGAGATTCCGAAGGAAGAAAGTGATGATCAGGATCGCCAACACGCCGCCGATCAGCGCGGTGTGTTGCAAGTCGCCGATCGAATTGCTGATGAAGGTGGACTGGTCGTACGCGATCGCGAAGTGTAGGAACGGATAGCGCTTCTCGATATCCGCGACGCGTGCCTTCACTGCGGTCGCGGTGTCGATTGTGTTAGCGCTGCTCTGCTTCGTCACCGATACGTTCAGGGACGGCGCCCCGTTCATCCGGATGTAGGAGCGGACCTCCTGGCTAGCGTCCTTGACCGTCGCCACGTCGCTCAAGGGGATAAGCCGCCCGTTGACGTTTGCGATCGGCAGTTTCCTGAGCTCGTCGAGGTTGGTGAAGTACCCGACGCCGCGGATCGTGTACTCGGTTTGGCTCTCGCGTGCAATACCCGCAGGCAAGCTGATGTTTTCCTGACGCAGGCGGGTGGTCACGTCCGTGAGCGCTAGGCGGTAGGCCTGGAGCTTGGCCGGGTCCACATCCACGAGAATCGCCCGGTCCTGGCCGCCGGATACGTTGACCTGCGCCACGCCTCCGGCCGACTCGATGATCGGGCCGACCTCGTTGGTCATGATGTCGCGCATCTTGACGAGGTCTTCTGTTCCCGTTACGCCATACACGAGCACGGGAAGCTGCGAAGGGTCGAACTTGAAAACGCTCGGCTGCGAGATGTTGGGGTCGTTTGGAAAGCGCCGCTGGGCGCGTTGCACGGCTTGGACCACGTCGATCGTGGCCTGGTTGACGTCGACTCCGTAGTTGAACTGGATCCTAACCGAAGCCGAGCCCAGCGAAGCGCTCGACGAGACGTTCTGTAGTCCGGCAACAGTCGAGACCGCCTGCTCCAGCGGCCGTGCGATCTGAGTCTCCATCTCTTCCGGCGACGTGTTCGGCCAGCTCACCGATACAGAGATCGTGGGGATGTCGACCTTCGGGAGCAGGTCGATGGGAAGCTTTGTTAGACAAACATAACCAAGAAGCACAAGCGCGGCGATGCGCATCGTCACGGCCACTGGCCTGGTTACCGAAAATTTAGCGATGTTCATGGCTGTTGCCGCCTGCGGCGAGTGCCCCCGCCTTGGCCCCCGGCCGTTCCCCCGCCCTTCCCGCCAGCGCCGGGAAGCATCACCGTCTGGCCATCTCGAACGGGCATGTATGAGAGCACGACGACCTTGTCTCCTGGGGCTACACCGCTCTTGATCTCGAGGAACTTGCCGTCGGTCGCGCCGATAACCACCGGCGCCACGTGAGCGACGCTCTCCTTGTCCACGACCACGATCGTCTTCTGTCCTGAGGAGTCAGTCTTCACTGCTTCGACTGGAACCGCGACCTTCGCCCGAGTTCTGTTGGTGGTCACGGTGACCGTCCCGAACATGCCTGGCTTGAGAATGTGCCCCGGATTGGCGAGGCTGACGAGGATTCCAAATTGCCGGTTTGCCGGGTCGGCAGAAGGATTGATGTTGGTGACCGTTCCCGTGAACGTCCGTCCTGGCAGGGCGTCAACGGCGACGTCCGCCATCATGCCCTGCAGGACGCCCGCGGCCTCTGAGACGGGGATCGCAGCATTGACGTAAACCCGGTCGAGGACCTCCACGGTCAACAGCGACGTGCCAGGAGTGGCTAGCTCGCCTGGATTGGCCCCCCGCGACGTCACAGAGCCCTTCACGGGCGAGCGAAGAACGGTATCGGCAAGTCGCACCCTCGCCGCCTCGTACTGCGCCTGTGCTGCGGCGAGCGAGGCCCGCAGGGCCGCGATGTTCTGCTGGTAGGCGGGCGATTGAGACCTGTTAGCAGCAGCGACGTTCAGGCTTGCCTGAGCTTGGCTCAGACGGGCCTTGGCGGATGCGATCGTGGCCACGCCTTGGCGCTTCACGATGCCGAGCTGCTCCTTCGAGGACGTGAGGTCGGCATTGGCCGACTCGACCGCCGCCTGCGCGGAAGCTATTTGGCCCTGAGCTACGTTTACTGCCTGTTGCTGCATCTGCAGCGTCGTCTGCGCGTCGTCCCTCGCCTGCGCGGATACGGCACCCTGGGCGAAAAGGGTCTGCATCCGATCCAGCTTGCCTTGGGCGTTTGCCAGGCTGGACTGCTGCTGGGCGAGCTGGGCCTTCGCATTAGTCACCTGGACTTGGGCCGAACGAAGCTTCGCTTCCGAGCTCGCGACGCCCGCTTGCGCGCTCTGAACCTGACCAGAGTAGTTCTGCTGCGCTTGGTTCAAATCTGCTTGCGCGCTGGTCAAACCGGCACGCTGCTGCTGGATCTGGCTGGTGATCGACACATTGTTCGAGCCCTGGCCCAATTGGGCTTGAGCCAGCCTAGACCGGGCTTCCGCGACGGCCGCCTGCTGTTGCAGCATCTGCTGGCGCAAGTCGCTGGGGTCGAGTCGAACCAAGACTTGCCCAGGAACCACGGGATCGCCTTCACGGGCCTGAAGGTATTCGATTCTGCCCGTCACCTTGGGTGAGATCACGACCTTTTGGGGCGATTCCAAATTACCGACAACCTGAACGGTGTGGACGATGTCGGTGGACTTCGCGGTAGCCACTTCCACGGTCGACGGCGCCCTGCGGCCTCCCGCACCGCCAGCGGCGCCTCCTGCTCCAGCGGCGCCCGCTTTGCCTGACGCGCCAGACGGCCCCCCTGCCGCGCCCGCCATGGCTCCTGCCGCCTGGTTGCGGGTGGACACGCGCCAGCCGATAAGGGCAAGCAGCGCTACGCCTAAGACAAAGGCCCAGATCCAGCCCGCGGTAATTCGAGGTCGTCGCATAGTTCGTACAGACATGATTGCGCGTATCCGCCCGAAAAGGGGATACCGGGGTTACGACGTAGAATGCACCCCTAAGTTCAGCGTTGCGATGCTGAGCTGAGGCCAAAAAGGCGGGGTGGTCCAGGTTCTCTGGACCACCCCGCACAAGTACGCGTTTAAAGGAGGGCTACTGGCCGCCGGGGCCGCGCTCCTCGTCCTTGTCGAACGTGAACGGCTTGCCGCCCATGTCCGCAAGCTTCTTTCGCTGACCCTCGGTCAGGATCTTCGCCAGCTCGTCGCCCATGATCTTCATGTTCTTCTCGAACAAGGGTCGTGCCTGCTGGAAGTCCATTTCTCCGCTCTGCATCTTTTCGCGAATGGTGCTCATCGCGTCCATCTGCTTCTGCTGGAGATCCTTAACCGACTTGAGCTGCGCGTCCGACATGTCAAGCGCCTTCTGGACGTCGGGGTTCATGATCGCCATGTTGCCGGCCCTCTGGAGTTGAAGCTCTTTCAACCTGGCAAGCTGTGCGGGCTCGAGAACGGCATCCAATTCCTTCTTCTCTTTGGCCTGCATGTCCTCCATGGCCTTGCGCATGGCATTCTGGTCAGGCTCACCGCTTCCGGAGCGCATGGCCTGGAACGCTGCCTGCCGGTCTTCCCGAAGCTTGTCTTGAACGTCCTGCAGCTTCGTCCGCTGCTCGGGCTTTAGGCCGAGCTCCTGGCTCACGTCGTTCCTAAGCGCAAGCTGCAAACCGCCTCCGCCGCGGCCACCGAACATCATTCGCATGCCGCCACCCTGCGACATGCCTACGCAAGCGATGGCGGCAATCGCCGCGATCATCAACACCTTTCTCATTCACTTCCTCCCGTCTTATCCTTGACCTCTGCGCCCTTATCGAGGGCGCCCTTTACGGCCTTCTGCACGGGCGGACTCAACTTGTCCGTCGTGCTCTTCTTGAGTGCCTGAGCATCTTCCGGCGCCTTCACGATGCGAGGCGTGAGGAAGACCAGCAGCTCAGTTTTCTCCTTTGTTTTGGTTGTCGATTTAAACAAATTTCCGAGAATTGGAATATCGCCGATGATCGGCACCTTGTTGACCGTGGAGTTCACAGTCGTTCGCATGATGCCGCCGAGCACGATGGTCTCTCCGTCCTTAACGGATACAGTCGTGTCCGCCTCGCGCTGATTGATGATCGGCGCGTTGAACGACGTGAAGCCTTGCAGATCGTTCGCCGTCTGGGTGACATCCATGGTCACCATTCCGTTCGCTGAGATCCTCGGCGTGACCGTGAGCACGATGCCCACGTCCTGGAATGCATAGGTGAACGTCAGGTTGCCGTTGGTGTCCTCGCGTTGGCTGAGCACATAAGGGACCTGCTGGCTAATGTTGATCTGCGCCTGCATGTTGTTCGACGTGAAGATCCGCGGCGCTGAGAGCACCTGGAACCTCTGGTCGGTCTTGAGCGCGTTGAGGAACACGCTGAAGTCCGCGCCTGCGAGCGTGTAGCGGAAGCCCTGGCCCGTCGATCCGAGATTGAAGTTCGTGCCTCCTTTCCCGGTGGTGTTCCCATGGCCGAAGGCTCGGTCCTGAGTGAAGCTCCACTCGACGCCGAGCTTGTCTGTCGCGGTCAAGGAGGCCTCGACGATGAGCGTCTCGATCATCACCTGCTGTGGAATCTTATCGATCTGGTCCGCGATGCTGCGCACCAGCTCCGCGTTCTCGGGGGAACCCACTACAATGAGGCTGTTCGTGGTGGGATCGGCGATCACCGAGATCTGTCCGCTCAAGTTTGGCGCGGAAACGATGCGGCCCTGACTGTCTCGAGCGGGCTGTTGCTGGTTCTGGTTCTGCCGGTTGAAACCGCCGCCACCCCCGAAGAATTGGAATCCTTGAGCTACGTCGACGTTTGTCGCCAGAGGCCCGCTCAGGGCGGTCCCATCCTCGAGGCTGACGGGAAGGGAGTTCGGGTCCGCAGGGCCGCTAATGGCTCCGCCGCCACCGCCTCCGGGGCGGTTGTTGTTCGTTCCCTGGCGGTTGGTGGTGTTCCGGTTGCCAAGGTTGTTTTGCGCGGTGTTGCCGGTCGTCCGACCGCCAAACGCCTGATTGAGAACTTGCGCGGTAAGGTCGGCTCTCGCGTTTTGCAGCGGGATGACGAGCACCGAGCTTTGAACGTCGACGGGCTGGTCGAGCTGCTGAATGACCGCTTCCACGATCTTGAGGTTTTCATCCGTGGCTGTGACCACCAACGAATTGGTGCGAGTGTCCGCCACGACCGTTCCGAACGAGGCCTGCGATCCTCCGAGGCGGATCGCCTGCTGGAAGCGCTGCTCAAACGGGACGTTGCTGGACGTGGCGCCGCCTCTGCCCGCAGGGGCATTGGACACCAGCACGTTCTGCACGGCAGCTACGACGTCCGTTGCATAGGCATAGATGAGCTTGTAAACGCGCGTCTGTTGCGGCTGGGCCGTCTGCTTGTCGATCTTGCCGATTAGCTCCGCGACCTGGTCCTGCTCCCGGCTCGGTGCATTCACGATCACCGAGTTGCTGAAATCGTCGGCGGAAGCCTTAACCGTCGGGCCCTGCCGGCGTCCAGCAGCTCCACCGCCGCCCCCCGGGTTACCGCCCATTTGGAATCTGCGACCGCCTCCTCCACCAAACATGCCACCGAACTGGTTCTGGGTGCTGGCATCCTGGGCTGCAAAGACTTCGTTGACAACGCGGGCGACTTGCGTCGCGCTGGCGAATTTGACCTCGTAAACGCGGAGCTCCGAACGGCTGTTTTGGCCTCCGCCGTCGCCGCCCTGACTCATGCCCTGCAGAACAGCTGAGTTCATGCCCATCGCATTCGCTTCCGGCTTCTTCTTGATGACCAAGATGTTGCCGTCCTTGCTAAGCGTGTAGCCCGCAAGCCCGACGACGGTTCTAAAGATCTGGAACGCCTCGTCCAGTGAGACCGGCTTCGCGCTCGAGATCGAGAGCGGCTGCTTAAGGCTCGGATCCTTGACGATCGTGACGCCAGACGTCTTCGACAGCAGACTCACGATCATGTCCGGGTTCGCGTTCTTGAAATCGAGCTTGATCCGCGTCTTAGGGTTCAGCTTGAAGCTCTTCCACGGCGGGGCAGTCTCGCCTCCACCGAGGTCGAACTGGGCCGGCGCGACCAGAGGTAGCGCCAAGACCAAACACAAAAGAAGCGATTTGAGCTGCATTATTTTAAACTTCTACTAGGATAGTAGCGGTCGGGGCTGGTAACGCGGTCATCGGGCTCACCTGGCCCGGGGGAGAAACGCCCCCTATGACTCCGGAAAGCGACGGCTGCACAGGCATGTTGCCGGTGACTTCGGACTGATCCGGCGTGACTTCTTGTTGAATGTGGATCGTCTTGGCTTCGCCGCCAGGGCCCACGAGAACCACCGCATCTTCGAACACTTGGCTAACGACGGCGTTCTTCCAGTGCTCGCCCTGCTTGAGGAAAACGCCCTCGTTGGTGCTTTTGTTCTCTAGGAGCGCTTGGCGCACGCCGTCCACCTCTGCCGTGCCTGTACAAACCCAGTTCGCGTCGCCCCCTGCAAACTCGGGCGGGATTCCTCCGTTGGCAAGGAGCACAGCGGACAAGGCATTGCTTTTTCGCGCCACGAGCGGCTTAAACGAGTTCTTGGAGACGCCCACGAGGCCCGTAAACGAGGCCGTGTAGTCCTCGGGCCTGTAGATGGTGCTGGTGACCTCGACGCGAGGCGTCGACTTCTTCTTTACAATCGCGCGAGGAGCCTGGGGTGGGTTGGCTAGCAGGAAGGCCGCCACTCCTATGGTGGCGATGAAGAGATACAAAACCGGGCGAGAGATCTTAAGCATGCTTCGCCTCCTCGACCGCGCGATACGCGGTGATCCCGATGCTGGCCGTCACCTGGTCCGTATTGGCTTCCGAGGAGCCGATCTGAACTAAGTTTACGGTGAGTTTGGTGTCGGGGTTCTCAATCGCCTTCACAAACCTCAATACGTCCGTGAACGAGCCCTCCGCCGTCATGGAGTAGGGAATGAGCTCCAATCCGGCCGTGGTCGAGCTTCGCTGAGGCCGAAATCCCGATAGCTTCACCTTATGCGCGAGGGCTAAGGCGTTCATCTGCTTGAGAGCGCCCGCTCCAACATCCTGAGCGGCGCCCTTCCAGGTTTGGCTCTGTACGTCCGTTTGCGAAGCGGCCAGCGTCGCGTGGGCCTTGGAGATGTCCTTAAGGATCGTGCTCTCTTCTCGGCGCTGGGCCGCGACGAGGCCCTTGGTCGTGGGCTTCGGCGCCAGCACCATGAAGGCGATCGCTCCAATGAGGACGACGATGCCGACGAGAGTCGCCGCGGCCGTTCCCACTTCATCTTTGGAGCGGAAGCCCATCACTTTCGCGCACCTCGTATCTTGTCCACGAGCGGCAGGTTTCCTACAGGGAACGCGGAGATGGAGAATTGAACGACCGGCGTCGATTCGATCAGTGCGTTATTGGCGAACACCAGCTTGACGTCGCGCAGCCGGCTCTCGTGGTTGAGAGCGTTGAGATACGTCGGCACTGCGTCCGCGCCGAGAGCTGTCCCGCGAATGTTGACGGCCTGTCCACGCTCGACGCCTACGCTGGTGAGCCAGGCTTTCGGCGGCAGCAAGTTGTTGACGAGTGCGGCGATGTCGCCCAGTCGCTGGGCGGGCTTGAAGCCCCGCGCCAGGGTCGCTTGCATGGCAGCCTGCTCGTTAGTTTGCGTCAGCAGCCGATCTCGCGTACCGCTCAGCTTCTTCAAAGAGCTGGCGATCCGCGCCTTCTCCTTATTGACTTTGTCTTGAGCATTGGCGCGGTCTACATACGCAAAGGTTGCGAGCAACAAGGCAGCCGCGCAAAGGAACGTTGCCAGCCGGGCTCGCCGCGATTTTCCCGCCTTCGCGCGTGCCGCGACGGCTTCCGGAAGCTCGAACCTGACACCAGGGGTGCTCCAGCCGGTGCCCGCCAGGGCCTCCAAAGGCGTCTTCGCGACCGAATATTCGGCGGATGGAACGGGGAATCCTTGGGCGAGGGTCGGCGAGCTCTTCAGTCCTGCCGCACTGAAGGTCCGCAGGATCTCCGGCGCAAGCTGGCCGTTCGAGGAGTTCGGGGGCAAGGCGCGGCTGTAGCGCAGCTCTCCACCTTGGATGAGATCGACACCCAAGCCGTCGGCACTTTCAGAAACCGCAGCACAGTTGGGAAGGGAAGTGCCGTTCGCCAGGACCCATGAGCCGTAGGCGGCGGGCACCGTCGCGATAATCCTCAGGCCGGCTTGGCGGGCTTCGTCGTAGAGCGTGCGCAGATCGACGGCGCGCATGGCTACCAGGGTTGCCGCACGCCCGTCCGGGCCGACGTCGCCGACGATGCGCAGGTCCACGCACGCATCTGCGGTGCCGATCGGCACGTGCTGGCCGATGGACATCCTCAGGCCTTGCAGGAGGTCCTGTTTGGGCGCGTCCGGCACTGTCAGAGAACGCACAAAACACGCTCGTCGGCCGATCGCCATCACGACGTCGCGCGAGCTCAGACTTGGAGCGATATCCGCGAGGGACGTTCCGCGGTAGATCGTGCGCCGCGCCGAGTCGAAAGCGGAAACCGAGCCGGGCGACCACTCGACGATCACTCCAGTGGATTGGGCTTTAGAGCTCATTGGCTGCTCGCCTCCACGATGGGTGTGTCGGTTGTCGTCTCGGTGGCCCAGGCCCAACGGGTCTGTGCGTCTGCGGGCGCCTCGGTCATACGAATAATCCGTGGCGCTTGGCCTTCGATAGAAATCGTTGCTTCATAAGCTTTTTGTGTGCGGCCTACTTCCGCGACGATGCGTACGAGAAAAGTCTGCGAGTTAACGGCAAATCGGTCCGCCATTCCCTGCAGCAGTGTAGATGTCATGCCGGGAACAGCCGCGAGCTCGCCCAGCCTGGTGAATCCCGTCGCTTGTTGTTGAACGATGCCTCGAACGATGTCCGGAGTGATGCTCGGAACGGTGTTCAGCACGTCCTCAGTAACAGTGTTCAAGTTCAAACGGCCTTCCACACGGGCCGTTCCGGTTATGGACAGGTTGTCCAAGATCGTCGCTTGATTCTGAATGCTCACACCGGGCAGGGCGAGCACTTGGCCGATACTCGTGAACGGGTTGCCGGAAGCTCTGCGCTGGATGATCGCGGCGGCGATATTGGGCGCGAGACCTGCTTGCACCAGGCGAGGCAGGGTAACGGCGGGGGAATTGACGTTGAGCTTCGGCTGGCCGTTTGCGCCGAGATCCTGGGACACGGAATCGATGGTCAAGAGATCGTACAGGACAGGAATAGTCGTGGTCGTTCCGGACGCCGTCGTCGTAATGGTCGACGTCCCCATGGGCTTGTAGCTCGCGTTTCCGCCTTGCTCGTCGATCGTCTTGAAGAGGTCTGCGGCGGTGAAGCCTCTCACAAGAAGTAGCTCGTCGACCGTGCGCAACTGGCGGAGTGCCGCGTTGTAGGGCTCCGTAAGAGTGTTGTAGTACTCGTCCTTTGCTCCGTTGGCGCGGGCCGTCTGACCGGCCTGCCGCCAGTCTAGCAAGGAATCGATTTGCTCGTCGGTCAAGTTGAGCTGCTGAAGCTGAGCTTGGTTGAGGCTGTTCAAGTTGAGACGCGAGGCCGAATCCAGGATCTCGATTCGGAACGCCGCATCGCCGATGGTGAACCGCTCGTCGCCGTTCTGCCCGAGGCTCGCCCAGTCGTCTTGGAGGTTGGTAGCCGTTTTGCTTTGACTTACCAAATTGGCCATTACGTAGTGAGCAGCGGCCTCGGCGGCAATCTCGGCGCGCCGGTCTTCCATGCGATTAGAACCTGCGCGGAAGGCAACGCTTTGGGAAGCCGCCGCGGCGGCGAGGATGGTGACCAGGCCGGTCAAGACGGCGAGCGCCATGACCATGACCGTTCCTCTTTGTTTCTGTCTCATGCGCCGGTCCCTCCGGCGGTCGAGCTCAGGCCGGCCGGGTTATCGATGGTTACGTCGCTCTTTTTGAGTCTCACAACAAAGGTGTGTGGATCGTCCTCGTCCTGCAGTTGGTAGGTCACGCGAACTGCGGCGGGTATGCGGCGCTGCATGGCCCTGGTATCCCAATCGGTGAGCCAGTTCATGCCGTCGAAGAATTCCCATTGGATGCTCGTCACGTTTGGATCGAGCACCGATTCGTAGCCACCCTGCGTGTTGTCGCCATCGGCCGGGCGTTGCTCCCGTAAGAACAGCCCACTGGTCTGGTCGGTTTGACCAATCGGGCTTATGCCGAGAGAAACCTCTTCCAATCCGCCTTGCGCGCCGAAGTGCTCGTTCTGCGATTCAAAAGTGTCCTGCGCCGCGATGAGGGCTCCCGGAAGACGAGCAGCCGAAGTGGTGAAGGTCAGGCGATCGGCTGCGCCGGTCGCGTCTGTTCCGGCCAAGAAGAAGGAGCTGTTATCGGTGACGTCCGTGGTGACCGTCGCTTGTTCTAGGAGGCCCCGCAGCTTGTCTTCAAATCGCAACCGGGCGAGCTCTCGTTGGCGAGATTCCTCTGCCCTTCCTTGGTACAACACTCCGAAGGCGAAGGCTCGAGACAGCGCCAGCGTAAGGATTCCGATCAACAGCGATGCGACGAGGAGCTCTAACAGGGTGAAGCCACCTCTCATCGCGGATCTTCTTCGCGTCATCCGGTTCCTCCAGTCGCAGGTTGAGGGGTGAAGACAAGACCGGTTACGGAAGCCTGATTCGAATCGGCGGAATCCGTGGCGGTGACCGTCACTTTCAGCGACTGCAGATCTTGAGTGCTCGTGGTCTGGATGTCCGCGTTCCACTTGTATCGCGGCTCGTTGTAGTCCTGAAAATCTCCGCTCGTGTCCGCGTTTGCCAGGCCGGAAACGACGAGCTCGTCGTACTTCGACACGGCCAAGCGCTGCATCCGGTCTCGCTCCTGCAGGATTGCTTGGGAGTGAGTAATGGCGCCAAAGCCCCGTAGGGTGCCGGCGACGCCAACCGCCACGAGCACGCTCGCAACGAGGGCTTCGATCATCGTAAAGCCTCTATTGCCGGACTTCATTTTCTCCTGCGTTCCAGCGCTCGGTCCCTGGCTCGGGCAGGGCAGCGCGCGTCATCTTGGCAGTGCCGGTGTCGTCCACAGAAACGGAAATATAGGCGTCCTGTTCCCGCAGCTCCATGGCGGATCTATCGGCTGACCCATCCTGATAGAACGTCAGCCGCCAGTCCTGGGGAGACGAATCCGCGTTGGCATACACCAGGCGTCCCAGATCGATTCCGCTGGGCAAGGCCACGCGGCCACCCTCTTGCTCTTGTGCGGTCTCCGGATCGGTCCAAAACATCCGGAACTCGGACGTGGTCT
>JAXDKF010000196.1:0-5579 GCA_034667265.1 Fimbriimonadaceae bacterium | reverse complement strand
CGAGCTATTGTGCGATATTGCTGCTTTCGCAGCTAATTAAGCGTTGCCGCGAAGTGCCGCGTGCATTTTCGGCGCGGCTGGTCATGCTGTACAAAGCCGGTGCCGATTTCGGCATCAGGTCTTATTTGTTTTTTGGAGTTATTTAATGTTTAAGATGATCGCTAGCCCGCGCGCGTGCGCCCTCTTGGGGCTTCTCGTTCTCAGTGCGCTCCTACCTCGGCAATCGTTGTCGGCTCCGCCAGGTCAGCAACATACGGGCATCGGCGTGTCTAACACGAACGACGCGGGTCCGGGCTCTCTCCGGCAGGCGATCCTCGATCTCAACGCAGGCGTGGACAGCGGAATCTTGTTCGAAGTTTCCGGCACGATCACCCTCCTATCTCCATTACCGGCGGCTACAAAGACCGCCAATTTCTACGGCACGACTCCAGTGACTCCTAGTGGTCCCCCGACCGTTACGATCTCCGGCGGCGGAACCATCGCCAATGGTTTGGAACTTAGGGCTGGAGGCAGTGTTTATGACCTGATCATCAGAGGGTTCACGAGCTCAGGAATTCTTGCGAGCGACTTCGGTGTCGACTTTTCCTATTGCGTGGTTTCGGGAAACAACGTTGGCATAACGATGATAAACGCCTCGGGTTCAAACGTGAACGATTGCAAGATCGGTACGAATGTTGCCGGGGACGCAGTCGACGAAAACATGATCGGCGTCAAGGTCTTCGGCGGCGATCACATCACGATGGGCGATAAGACTCCCGCAGACGCAAACTTGATCAGCGGCAATCGAGTCGGAGGCGTGTTCGTTACAGGTTCTTCTCACTTCAGCTTCATCATGAATGTGCTTGGAACGAATCTCGCCGGAACGGCGCCGCTTCCCAATCCCTACAACGACGAGGCGCCTGGCATACCGGATCCGGATGTAAACGTATTTGGTTTCAAAGCAGTCTCCTGCGACCATTTGAAAATCGGGGAGAACAACATTTCTCGCGGATGCCGGATCACGACGTTTCAATATGACGTCTATCTCGATGGCGTTACGAATGGCATCTTCATGATGAACACCTTTGGTCTCAATGGAGCCGGAGATACGCCGATACCCAATCCCTTCGCTTATTGGGGTCCTGGCGCGCCAATCACAGGCATCGACGCGCCGGATTCGCATGGCAATCAAGTGTTCAACGGCACCGATCTCTACATGCACGGTTGCAGCAACATTCAGGTGGGCCCGGGCAAGCAAAACATGTTCTACTATTCCGAGGGCGAAAACGTGTTTGCGAACAGCACGCGGTATGCCATCGAAATGGACGCTTGCACCAACAATGCGGTCGCGGGCAACTTGATCGGCACGACGGCAGATGGCTTGACGGCAGCTGGAGGCGCGAGCGGAGGGGCGATGATTTACCTCCATAACGGATCCGGCAATCGGATCGGAGTCGGCCCATTCGTCAACGATATGTTTACGTATAGCACCGCGAGCGATATCGGCAACGTAATTTGCTCCTATGGAAATGGCACCGACATGTATGCCATTTCCCACGAAACCAATTACAGTTTCCTGGATAGCGCAGGCTATAACCGAAATGGCGTGGCCACCGGCCGCTGTCACGTATTCTTCAACGTTGGCGGCTCTTCGCTAACGAGCACTCAGTCGCTGGGGGCTCATCTGTGGCAGGACACGATCGTGAACTGCGATCGCCCAATTTGCGTGAGCAACATTCCAGCGCCTCAGGGATTTGGCGATACTCACAACCCATTCGGATCCTTCGATCCAACTTGGTCCAATGAGCGGATCAGCTATCCAGCTCTCGACACGGTCTCGACCGGTTCGGTACAGGGCCACTACCAGTTGCCGGCGGGGCGCGCGGTCGACTTTAACTTCTATAGGAGCGACACGTCCGGAACATTTGTATACGTCGGCTCTCATGCGCTTTCCGCCGCCGACAATACCGGCGCCGGCACGTTCAACGCGCCTTTCGGAGCGGCGGTGGGACAAGCGCTTTACGCCGTCACGGTCGACAGCAACGGCTCGAGCTCGGAGTTCTCTGGGCCGGTTTACGGCCATAGCGCAATAACCGCGAACGCGGGGCCGGACCACGTTGTCCCGGCGAGCGGGTCGTCGGCGAATGTAACGCTTGATGGTGCGGGATCGACCGATCCGGACGCTCCTGGAGATGGAGGTCTGTACTACGCGTGGAGCGAAGGCTCGACCGTATATTCGAGCCTCTCGGACCACAACGCGAGTCCGACTCTTAACGTTTCGCTTCCGATCGGCGTCCACGTGATCACCTTGAAGGTTGCGGCCGGCCAGGCCACTCCCGCAACGGACACGGTCACCATCGAAGTGAAGACTGGGAACCATGCGCCTGTCGCGGCAGCAGGATCGGACCAGACAGTAACGGTTGCTCACGACGGAAATCCAGCAACAAACACGGCTGATGTAACGGTTGACGCATCTGGATCAAGCGACCCGGATGCGGGCCAGGTGCTCACCTATGAATGGAAGAACCAAGCCAATGCGGTTGTGGGCAGCACGCCGCAGGTTGCCCTTAGCCTCACGCCGGGCGCATATACCTTTACGGTGACGGTGACGGATCCGCTCGGAGAGCACTCGTCGTCCAGCGTGCACGTCAATGTCCAGCCGGAGCCCAACGCCACGCCAACGGTGAACGCCGGCGCGGACATGCTTGGCAATGCCAACAACTCGGGCCAAGCCACCTTCACGTTAAATGCCACGGCGTCCGACCCGGACAACGACGCGGTGGACGTAAGGTGGTACGAAGGAGCAACTGAGGTCGGCACGGGCGCGACCCTGACGAAGACGTTTACCGCAGGCTCTCACACTCTGACCGTTAAGGCGACCGATCCTTACGGAGCGGTGGGCTCAGACACGGTAGTTGTGAGCGTGCAGTATTCGGGCGCGTTCTTTAATCAGCCGATCAATAACGATGGCTCTTCGATCTTCAAACAAGGGTCGACGGTGCCGGTGAAGTTCACATTAACGGGAGCATCCGCCGGTGCGAACATCACAGCCCATATCTTCATAGCGAAGGTGACGAACAGCATCGTCGGCACAGAAATGGAGCCCGTGTCCAATGCTCATGCGGATGATGGCAACCTATTCCGTTCCGGCGGCGGCGGCCAATGGATCTTCAATATGAACACGAAGAACCTGACTCCGGGCACCTATCAGATCAGGGCCGACCTTGGAGACGGCGCGATTCACTCAGTGCTCATTTCGCTCAAGCCGTAACGCTTGCAATATCCGTCCGCTCACCTGGGGCGGACGGGTATTTGCGAGTTATTGAACTCTTCACTTGGCTAGCTGCAGCAAGCATGTAACGTACTCGGCGCGTGCATCGCCCGCGCCTTGGGCATGCTCGGCATTCTCGATCACCCAGAGATCGCCGCCAGAGGCTTCCGCCAGGCGCTTGGCATGAGACTCGCCCATCAAGGCGTCGTTCTCGCAATGCACGATGAGCGCGGGCTTCCCGCGCCAATGCTTTGCCGCCTCGACCGGGTTGATCTTGGAGGGATCGATTCCCGACATGCGGCATGCGAACGCCTTGACCGGATACAGCGAATACCTTCCGCCGGCGAGCCGGTTGTCGAACCAGCCATCTATCGCCTCGTCGAGCTTGGCGTATGCGCCTTCCGTGCAGATCGCATCGAACAGCTCGGGGTGCTTTTCCGTCGCGAGCCACGCTGCCGCTCCGCCCATGGAGACGCCGACGAGAACGACCTTGGGCCGCTTGTGATACCGGGAGAGCGCCCACTTGGTAGCGGTTACCACGGCATCAGATTCTTTGGGACCGAAACCGCATGCGTCTTCCGGACTGTCTCCGTGGCCGGGCATCTCGATCAATACCACGTCCTTGTGCTTGGCCATGAGGTCTTCGCCGATTTCCTTCCAATGCGCCACCGTGCCTCTGTAGCCGTGGACCATCACGTAAAGCGTGTCGCCGGTTTGCTTCCCAGCCACCAGATGCGGGGACGCCCAGTTCGGAGGATTGATAATGTCGGTGACGCGTGTGTAAGCGGCCATCGAAGGAACCCGCTCGCGCGGAGGAGAGAGGTACATCTTCGCGAGGTACCAGCAAGCAACGATATAGGCCCCGAACAGGCCGATCAGGAGAAAGAGCACGTTACGCCAGAGTCGCTTCCGCCGCCGAAACCGCATTGCTAAGAAGGCTGGCTACCGTCATCGGTCCGACTCCGCCGGGAACCGGCGTGATCCATGAGGCAACTTCCTTCGCCTCTTCAAAATGAACGTCGCCCACGTCTCCCTTACGGCCTTCGACCCGGTTGTAGCCGGCGTCAATGACAACGGCCCCGGGCTTGATCCAGTTCCCCCGGACCATCTCTGGCCTACCGACCGCCGCAACAAGAATGTCAGCCTCTCGGCACAGCTCGGGCAGGTTTTGGGTCTTGGAATGGGCGATCGTAACGGTGGCATTGCGCTGCAGGAGCATAAGCGCCATCGGCTTGCCGAGGATAACGCTACGGCCGATCACGACCGCTCTTCTGCCTTGCGGGTCGATCTTGTAATGGTCGAGCATCTTCGTGATGCCGAGCGGGGTTGCGCAACGGAAGCCGTCCAGATCGGACACAAGGCGACCGAGGGATTGCGGCGTGATCCCGTCAACGTCCTTTTCGGCGCCGAGGGTCATCAGTGCCTCTGGCTCGTCGAGGTGTTTTGGCAGCGGGTGTTGGATGAGCACGCCATGCACCTTCGGGTTCGCGTTGAGCTCCTTGATCTTGCTCAGAAGCTGCTCTTGGGTTGTGTCGTCGGAGATCTCGAAGCTTTCGCCTTCGATGCCGATCGCCTCTGCCCACTTGCGCTTCATGTTCACGTAGGCGATGCTTGCGGGATCCTGGACGGCCACGAGCACATCTAGCCGGGGGACGACTCCATGTTCGCGTAGGTGATCCACGCGCGCCTTCAACTCCGCGCGGATTTGTTGAGAGAGTGCCTTGCCGTCGAGAATTTGTGCGCTCAGATGTGTCTCCAACGAACCGTGAGCCTTCTCCCCGTGCCTTGACGGTGGGTGACCTTCCATGTGCAGAATGGAATATCAACGCCTCACGAAACGGCATCGAACTTACCCGGTCGTTGCCGTTTTCTTCGCGGAGGGTCTAGCGCCGGTCCACTCTTAGCCGTGAGACTCGCTCGTCACGATTTTTCCATCGATCAGAGACGGCCAAGTGATCTGCGATTTTGCCGCGATTTCTACTCGCCAATGGGGAGAGAACGGATGGTCGATGCCGGCGCGGATGACCCGGCACGATAGTGCCTTGAGAAAGCGCGTGCCAACAATATCTACGCAATCTGGCATCTCCGCTGTCCAAAACGTCACCTCGCCCTCTTCCTGGATCTTTGTGGCATGCCCAGGTGCGTCGACCCGAAACCACTCCCACGAAAAGGAGCTGGTCTCAATACTTTGTGCAGTAAATCCAAAGCCCGTGATTGCATCCTCCGATTTTGGCCTCCCGCAGTTTAAAGAAAACGTGAAGTCGGGGTTGAGTCTAATGAGCTTGCTGATAATAGGCTGTTCGCCGCCTTCAATAAGCTGGATCGCGAA
>JAXDKF010000195.1:0-4759 GCA_034667265.1 Fimbriimonadaceae bacterium | reverse complement strand
AATGACTGGATCCGGCAGGTCAACCTTCAAACAGGTCTTGTCTTCCTGATCAGCCTTTAGCATTTGCGCTTGCAATTCAAGGTAAGGGACAGCTTGACCATCTCTTAAGAGATTGGGGCGGTCCTGGTACAGCGTGCTGGAAACGCAGACTTGTACCGGCTGGTCAGACACATTCGTCATCGTGATGCTGACGGGGACGCGCTGCCCGACACGGTAAAGAGATTTCGGAGGCCCGAACAGGCTGCCGCCGGTCGTAATGCTCACCTTGATTGCGCGCTCCTGTGCTGTTAAGGCGCGAACATCGTTCTGCTGCTGTGTGGCAAAAGAGCTTCTCCGCGAAGAGACTGCGACCAACACACACAACACCATTGCCGCCCCGATTGTTAGTTTGGTTAATTTACGCATAGTGCCTCCGTGCTTGAAATGAATATGGCTTGATGCCGCGAAGCGTAGCTTCAAATCGTCGTTAGGCCTTCGATGTTTTCAGCCGGGCCAATCTCTCCATCAACTTAATCACAGCCGAGAAGTCTTCCTCGTTGCTCTCGCCAAGCTCCGCGACGTTCATTTGAAAAGCTGCCGCAGTTGTCGGCATTGGCACTTGGGCCTCAGCCGCCGTTTCGAGAATTAAACGAAAATCTTTGTTCATGAGCCGAATTGCAAACTGAGCACTGTAGTCTCCGCTGTCCGCTCTTGATAGCTTGCCGAGATGCGCGGGCGCAATCACAGCCGTGTGTGATAAGACCTCAAGCAGACGATGGCGATTGAGACCTTCCTTCTGTCCGAGAGCAACCGACTCGGCGATCGCCTGCATTCCAACTCCGAGCAAGGTATTTGCGACGAGTTTCATCGCGGTCCCTGAGCCGCTATCACCTAGATAGAAATACTGGCTTGCAATCAAGCTGAAGATTGGTTGGGCAGCTTGAAAGAGTTCTTCGTCTCCCCCGCAGAAGAGCGTCAAGGTACCCTTTTCAGCAAGAGGGGTACTGCCTGAGACGGGCGAGTCCAGACACTTCACTCCAGCCTCGCGGCTCAGAGCGTATAGTTCGCGCGAAGTCGCGGGCAGCACAGTGCTCATTTCAATTATTGCTGAGCCGGGATGCACATAAGCTAAGACACCTTGCGGATCGGCGTAAACACTCTTGACTGCCTCGTCATTCGTCAGAGATGACAAGATGACATCCGCTTCGGACGCGAGCATAGAGATGCTGTCAGCGACCGTTGCGCCGTACTTGATTAACCGCTCGGCAGCCTCACGACTTCGGTTGTAAGCCATGAGTCGGTAGCCGTCGTCGAGCAGCCGCCTGGCAATGCGGCTCCCCATGTTGCCAATGCCGATAAAGCCGAGTCTGGTATTTTCCTTGTTGAGCGAGTTCATTTCACTCTCAATCCATCCGCATGTCGGAAGCGTCCGACAAACTCTGAAATCCCGATGCGTTGATTTGCAAATGTCTTGCCACAATCAACGGGGCGATAAACACACGCATTGCTTCGCAAGTTTGCCGACTGTAGAAGGAAGTGAAGGCACTGGTGTCGGTAACGAATGACCATATCTCACCACCTGGCTACTTATGGTCACGTTCGAGCAAGTGGAATAAGGCCGTCAGTATGGCTTTTCATTTAATCTTCGGAAGGTCTTAACGCGTTGTTCATAACGGCACAGGGAGTGCTTCATGAGCGATAAGGGGGAGGCTCGTGGGAAATCTATGGGTTCGATTCCCGGAGACCATCGGCGGCAAGCCCGGCGACGCATGAATCTCAGAGCTTTCGCCCTATCTCAAATTCGAAATAATTCTGGAGAGTCAATGAGTTTCACCACGGTTGCTATTGCGGGTGTCTCATCAGAGGTGGGCAAGACAACTCTTTTATGCGAGTTGCTCCGGGAGTTTCCGGGATGGGAGGCGATTAAGATGACGCGCGGGCATTATCGCTCCTGCGGCAAAGACCCGCACGCATGCTGTGTCAGTCATCTGCTAGGCGATGCCCCGCTCGTCCGCTCGGGTTTCCAACAGACCTACGCTGATGATAAAGACACGGGCCGGTACTGGGATGCAGGCGCTCGCAATGTCCACTGGGTAATTGTCACGGACGATCAGGTCGAACGTGGGATACAACTCGCCCTCGAACGCGTCAACGCGCCGGGAGTCTTGATCGAAGGGAACAGCTTTCTGCGATTCATCAACGTGGACTTCGCCGTCCTGGTGACGAGCGGCGCGCATTCCAGGATCAAAGGTTCGGTTCGCTGGGCCTTTCAAAAAGCATCGGCAGTCTATCTCTTTGATCATGGCGATACTAGCCCGAGGGAAAGCGTCGAGTTACTCAACATCAAATTTGGTCAAGTGGGCCTGAAACATTTCCCGCCCGCCTACGCATCCAGCGATTTCCCCGTACTCGTGGAACGCATCAAGCAAATCCATTCGAGTCACGGCCATGTTTCTATCGCCGGAAGATTCCAAGGAGAGCAATCATGAGTGTTGTATCAATCCGCATTCTTTTCGTTTGTGGTTTACTGATTGCCCACGCCGCCCTTGCGCAAACCATCGTACTTGGACAAAGCGCGACGGGAAACACCGAACCGTCAACCGCAGCTAATGCGCCCACAGGTGATCCGTTACTGCGTCTTTTGGTCAGTAAGGGTCTGCTGACAACAGCGGAGGCTGGAGTTGTCCTCAGTGCTGGAACTCCAGCCGCGCAGCGTGACCGTCTGGCGACTTTATTGAAGGATAAGGGGCTGATTTCCACCGCCGAGTTCGATGCGTTGCAGGCGAGCGCGGCGGTTCCTCCAGCGCCTGACGGCAGTGCTGTTAACGTCAACGCAATATCGTCGGGTTCGCGCGCCTCGACGGCTCGCGCGCCGTCTACGAGCAATCAGAAATCCGCTACAGCGCCCTCCGTCATCGCTGCCGTTGCGCCTGTGCGTCTACTCCCGATAGAACCTCAGGCACGCGGGGGATTGATTCCCGACCTCAAGCTCGGATCGGGAGCGAGGATCAAACCCTACGGCTATTTCAAGACCAGCGTGATCCGCGATTCTTCGTCGCCTCTGGGCAATGACTTCCCTCTGCCATTGCTCGCGGCTGACACCGGGCCAACAGGCTCGCCGGAGTTTCATCTGAAAGCGCGGGCGCTTAGGCTCGGCGTTAATTTTGAATGGCTTGACCCCGCTCCCAAGACTGTCATCACCGGGCGATTTGAGCTGGATTTTGAAGGCGACTTTACCCGGGCAAACAATCGTAATATCTCGTCTATTCGTTCAAGCCAGCCGTCGCTACGCCTCGCCTGGGTGCGCATTGACCGGCGTTTCAACGACAAGCTCGCGGGCTTTGCCCTGTTCGGTCAGGATTGGTCGCCGTTCGCTTCTTCGACTCTTCCCAACATGATCGAGAACACAAACTTTGGCGGCGTCGGCTTCGGCGCTATTTACCAGCGTGTGCCACAGACGCGGGTCGGATTCAGCTACAACGTGGGTGGCGCGCGGTCTGTGAAAGTAGCTCCCGAATTCGCATTCGTATTTCCGGCGTTTGGTGATCTACCCGCCAACGTCGCAGACCAGTTGGGCTATGGCGAACGGCAAGGCGCAGATTCAAATCGTCCGGGGTTGCAGAGCAGGTTTGTGCTGCAATGGCAACTCGACAGAGCGGCGGGCGTCTTACCTGCCGAGTTCATAGTGAGCCTCGAACATGCGCGGCGCACTGCAATCGTGACTGCGGCGAATGTTCCGGCACAGTTTAGAGCCGCGTTTCCTTCGGGCGCAGAAGTCAGCAGCGACAGTAACGCCTACAGCGCAGAACTCCAACTGCCGACTCGTTTCGTCACGCTCTCTGGAAAGTACTACTCCGGCTCTGACTTGCGCTTCTTCCTCGGCGGCCAGCTTTTATCTAACTTTAATGACACCGCCGGGTTGACTTCGACGGCGAGCGCTCCATCTATTGACGGGGCATCCACTGTGGTCTTTGGCCTCTTGAACGGAACGCCGAGCATCGCGCCGCAACGACCCGTTCGCGGACGAGGAGGCTTTGCGCAACTGGGCTTCCCGCTTTCGCGTCTTGCGAATGCCGACCCGAAAGGCCGTAACGCCGGGTGGAGCGCCTATCTCTATTACGGTTTCGACGAGGCGTTGCAAAGGGATGCGAGACGATTCTCTCCGGTTCGTGGCCGGAGCGATCTCTTCTCCGCAAACCTTCAATACAAACTGAACTCCTGGGTGACGTTCGCTTTCGAGCAGGGATACTACCGGACGCGCGCAGCAAATCGGTCTGCGTCGGACTTCGGTGGGCTGCCGCTGTTTCGTGGAATTCCCAGCTACACGAGCCACAATATGCGCTCGGAATTCGCAACCATATTCACGTTCTAGAGATGAGACATACGCGCACTTAATACGGAAACACGGTAACTGATGCTGCATGGAATCGGCAACAAATGATTGAGCCTTTACTACAAGACAGGTTTGCGCGGACGATAAAGGACCTCCGTATCTCCGTCACCGACCGCTGCAACTTTCGCTGCTTCTACTGCATCCCTGACGAAGATATTATCTGGAAGCGAAAGCAAACGCTCTTAACCTACGATGAGATCACTCTGGTATCTGAAATCGCCGTCGGCCTGGGAGTTGAGAAACTGCGCTTAACGGGAGGCGAACCGCTCATACGAAATGATATCGAGTTGTTGATAGAGCGACTATCCAAAATACCCGCCTTACGTGATTTGGCAATGACCACCAATGGGGCCGGACTTAAGAGACGAGCCTCTGCGTTGAGGTCGG
>JAXDKF010000194.1:0-4014 GCA_034667265.1 Fimbriimonadaceae bacterium | reverse complement strand
GATGACGATGTGGAGGTGTCAGCGTTCTCTTCCGACCGTGCCCTGATCGACGTGATAGGAGAGTCCGTACGGTTGGATCCTAACCAGAAAGAGCTGTGGTTCCTGGAGTTCGGCTATCAGGCAGTGGACGACATCCGCACGGAAGCTCCAGCGATTTCTCCGATCGCAATCGCTCTAGAAGAGGGAGCGCAGATCCCCGTAACGCCCGCCACCAGAGAAGCCATGGTCGCGCCGTATCGCGAGCTCGCGCGCAAGTGGCTGAATTCCGAGGACACGCGCCAGAGCACCGCGGGCGTCCGGGCGATGGGCGCTTTGCAGGATCGGGAGTCCGTGCCCAGGTTGTTGCAGCTCTTAGAAGATCGAACGGTAACGGGTTCGGGCACGATTAATCAGGGGCCCAGGGAAGACACTCACGACATTCAAAGCGATGCCGCCCTCGCCTTGGCAAGCATCCTGCGCAAAGACGCGGTTCCGCATATCCAGAAGGTGCTCCGTGAGGCGGAAGGCTATTTCGACACCCGTCACCTAATGGAGGCGCTCCAAATTGCGGGCGGCGCGCCCGATGAGGAAACCATCGAGCGTTTAGTCGTGAGTAAGGTCGACCGCACGCGGTCCGAGCTCCTAAAAACGCTCCATGCGGCGGCCGCGCCGTCTGCCCCGCGCATAGCCAGGCGGTTGATCCATGATCCGGAGTTCGACATTCGCTACGACGCGTTGGAGATCCTGCGAGACCTCGGTACCGCGGAGGACATCCCATTTTTCCTTGAAACGCTGAACGACGAGAAGTCCTCCGGCAACGCGGCACTCGAGGCGCTGGAGCGGCTTCAACCCAAAGAGTTCGAGGGCCTCTTGCGAAAGCTCGCGGCAGACGGGAAGAGCCCCGCTCACCGGCTAGCGATCTTGGAGTTGGCGGAGAGAGGCGATGGACAAGCGCTGCACACGCTCGTGGCATGGGTGAATAACTTCGGGAGTGACCTCGGGATCGAGGGCGTGTCTCGCAGTATCTCGGTCGACGAACGCGTCGCAAAGATCCTCGGCGAGAAAAAGCCGCTCGGAGCGAAAGAAGCGCTTGCGAAAAACTTGAAGACCCGTGACTCTTGGTTGGATACCGACCTGCACGTGCGTGGCGGCCTCGTCATGCTCGGCGAGAAGAAGCATCTGCCCTACATCCGCGCAGTCGCGAAAGGCGAGGAGCCTACAGACACGACGGGTAGCGATGATTTCAGGTTGAGCAAGTGGACGCGTCGATCATCCCAGGCCCTCATCTGGCTCGGCATCGTTAAAGATAGGGAATCCCTCCCTCTCCTTCGGGCCGCTTTGGACGATCGTGACCGCGAGGTTCGGCGAGCCGCGAAAGAAGCTCTGAAAGCAATGGACGAACCCGTCGTCACCACCACTCCCTCGCCCTCGCCCGACTTCGAGGTCACTACGTTCGAGATCCCGATCACTCCCAGGATGACCCTCATCGCAACCTTGAGCGGCGCCATCGTCGGCCTGTGCGCATGGATGTTCCTCCGCCGCCGCGAGAGACGCTAGCTCGGCCCGGCACCCGACAGGTGCAGGACAAGGCACTCTGTGAAAACTCTGTGACCCTCTGAGCCTCTGCGGTTGCATTTTCGACAGCCGACCAACGACCAACGACCAACGACCAACGACCAACGACCAACGCGACCAACGACCAACGACAACCCAACCTCACCCCAACTCAAACGTCCCCTTCAAAGCAGACTTCAACCGACCAGCACCCGCCCGCGTCACACCCGGACACTTCTGGAAATAGATCATGTCGATCGCGGGCATCTGCCCCAGCACCTGAATACTCACGTCATCCAACCCCGGGCAGCTCTCCAGCGTCAACCGACGAAGGCTGCGATGCCGCGCGATCGCCTGCAAGACTTTCGGAGTGAGCGGCACGCCGGTCAGTGCAAGGTACTTCAGCGAGTTCCGCTGCAGGATGGACAGCAAGGCCACTTCCGTATCGCCGGCGATCGGTCCAAAGCTGAGGTGGCGCAGATGCGTCATCCCGGCCATTCCCTTCAAGGTTCCGACACCCAAACTCGAGGTTTCAGACAAAAGAAGCTTCGTGAGGTGGCGATTCTTCCAGAGAGGCTGCAAGGAATCGTCCTTCACCCCCTTGCAGTAGGCCACGTCAAACTCCGTAAGCCGCGGCATCGCCGCCAGGATCTTGAACTGTTCCGCGCCAAGGTCCGCCCTCGATGTAATGCGCTGCATGCGCGGAAGGGCAGCGATAGACCTCACCAAGTCGGCCGGCGGCGCCCCTTCGATCGCAGAAGGTAAGAACAGCTCCCTCAAACTGCGGAGCTTCCCAACAACCCCAATGACCGTCCAATCGACGTCCGGAAACGTGATCAGGCCCGAGAGGTCAAGCACCTCCAGCCGCTTGAACCGCGTCAGTGCCTCCAGGTCGCCCGCTTCGAAATGCGTCCCATTGAGCGCCATTGATTTTGTCTGAGCCGAGAGCGTAAGCAGGTCGCCTTTCGCGAACGCGTAGGCCTCCGGCTCGCGCCACGGCACGCTGGTCCCTACCCTCTCGATGACGATGTATTGGTCGCTAAGCCCGCGGTATGTTTCCTCCGAGGGCGCGGCTTCGTCGGTCGGGTAGTCAGGCGTCAGATCCCCCACCTCGTCCCTGCGCGCGTACCCCTCGAGGATCGGCTTGAACTCCTCGTTGATCAGCGGATCGAGTTCGCTTGGGGCGAAGTAGCTCAGATTGATCCCCGATTCCACTCCCGCGGGACCCTTTTCTAGATCGAGCGACGCGTCGAATCCATGCGGCCACTTGCTCGGCACCCTATAGGTTCCCCGTGGAATATTCACGAGACGGTATTCGAGCCTCACCCTTCGCACCCTCGGATATCGCCCCGCCTCGCGAACCACCTTCGGCCTCGCGAGGAGTTTTGCCAGCACCGTGTCCTCTGCAAACCAATTTCGCAGCTCGGCTACTGAATCTTTTATCTCGAGATCGAACGCAACGTAGGCCCCCCGGATCCGCAATCGAGACGCTTTGACGGGAGAGGTCAAGGGCTCGATGCTTAAACGGATGCTAAGCGGAAGAACTTTCCCCGAAGGCAACGTGAAGTCGCTATTCGAAAGAATGAGTTCCGACCGGTAATCCCCCCATCCTGTGCTGGACGTCTTTAGCTTCGCCCCTTGCTTGATCAACGATGCCTTTGCGGCAGCCCAGTCCTGGTCCTGCAATGCCGACTCAGTCAGCGTCGTCGCGCGCCATAGATAGACCTGATAAGAATCCCCCGCGTCCTTCTTGGCTTCCAGGATGTCGCGAACGTATCCGTTCAAACCATGCCCAACGCTCGGCGCAAGCCCTGCTTGCGCGGCCGTCGCCGGTCTCCCGACCAAACTCAGAAGTAAGACAAGCGCCCCGCTGACCATTGGATCCATGTTACGACGCGCGAGGAGATGGACTGTGTCCCCTCCCGTCAAGGGAGGGGAGACACGGACCCCGCGTGAAATCCCGCAACGACCAACGACCAACGACAGCCCACAGCCTCACCCGCCCGCGTACTGCTCGTCGCTGACCTTCTCCATCCACTCGACCGCCTTCCCATCCACCTGCTCCTGAATTGCGAAGTGCGTCATCGCCGTCGTCGCCGTCGCCCCATGCCAATGCTTCTCACCCGGCGGGAACCAGACCACGTCGCCCGGCCGGATCTCCTCGCGAGGCCCGCCCTCGCGTTGCGCCCACCCCAGACCCGACACCACGATCAGCGTCTGCCCAAGCGGATGCGTATGCCACGCGGTCCGCGCGCCCGGCTCAAACGTCACGCTCGCACCGGCAACGCGCGCCGGCTCAGGCGCCTGAAACAGCGGATCGATCCGCACCGTCCCCGTAAACCAATCCTCCGGCCCTTTTCCCGACGGCCGAGACCCGTTCCTCTTGATGTCCATGTTTAGAATGATGACGCCCAAAGGAAGTTTGAAGCCCCTCCCCCTTCTTCGGATGGTTCGTGCCGCAGAGGGGGGAGGGGTTGGGGT
>JAXDKF010000193.1:0-2763 GCA_034667265.1 Fimbriimonadaceae bacterium | reverse complement strand
ATTTGCTGGTGCAGCTCAACCTTTGGGAACAGCGAAAGTCCATAACAGGCCTGCCTGCGGTCTTCCTTTCGACGGCTGCGAACAAGTTGGAGCAGCGTTCCCTCGACCCGGTCATCCGGAATCGCGCCGAGGACATTGATGAGCTGAGTCCGGGCTCGATAGTCCTGGTCCTTGAGCGTGTCTTGGATCGGCGTCACGGCATAAGGGCCGCAACCGTAGAGGGCGCGCAACTCGTCGCTCTGCTTCTGATCGTCCAGTTGCCCGTTCAGCGCGTCGATATGGGCCTGAGCCTGGGCCTCGATCGTTTCGCCACCGGAAGTCTTATGACAGCCTGCGGCGAGTAGCAAAAGGGCAGCAACGGGCCACGGACGCATTAATTCATTGTAGCGATGCAGCTTGGCTGGATGAGAGCGTGTGAACGTGGGAGTCTGTGGCGCGGAGATGCCCGCCGGGTGCTTTTGATGATTTCGATGTTTTCTGAGCCCGCGTACTGAACTCCATCCATCGCAATCACTGATGCATAGCTCTCCTCAAATTCGCTAACATCAGAGGTTCAACGACGCTAGAGACTCGGGTCCATGCGTCACTTTCGCGCCTTCACGCTCATCGAGCTTCTTGTTGTAATTGCAATTATCGCGATCCTTGCAGCGATCCTGTTTCCGGTGTTCGGCCAAGCGAAAAACGCGGCTAAGCAGACTGCCAGCTTGAGCAACGTGCGACAGATCGGAGCGGCGACGATGATGTACCTTGCCGACTTTGACGAGGTCACTCCGCCGCTCTACTATTACGATGCGAACAACCTCACCTTGCCGACCACGCAGGGTTTCTATTACTGGGGCGTGCTGATGCTGCCCTACATGCAAACGGAAAGGGCGCTTCTGAGCCCCAACGACAAGGATGACGACCCCATGCTGCACGACAGCCAAGGACGCACGCGCTTCGATCCGCAGAACGAGCTGCACCACTACATCGTGGGCGCCAACTCGAGCTACGGATACAACTATCGATACTTGAACACGCGCATCAACGGGCCCGATCCGAACGGCACCAACCCGACCCCGTTCTATTACATCGGGAATGCGATGTCCATGATCGACTCGCCAGCCTCGACCATCCTCTTTGGTGAATCGACGATGAAGGATAAGGCGCGGCCCGGGCCTGGCGGAGGATTCATTACGACGACGATCGGCTATGCGCGGATCGAGCCCCCGAGCAGGTGGACAGGAGCTCGGCCGAACGCGACCGCCACGGGTCAGCTCTGGCCGCGATACAACGCGGACAACGTCATTGTCGGGTGGCTTGACGGTCATGCGAAGGCAATGCCGATCAAGCGGCTGAAAGGCGAAGGGCCGAACACCGAGTCGCTCGACCGTCTGTGGAACGGAAAAGGCCTATGACGCTTGGCAGCGTAGAGCGTAAAGCAAGAACCCAACGCGAGTTCTGAGTCCAAGGCCTACGCTTTCTCGGACTTGGCGCGAGACTTGGATGCGGGCCGTTTCTTTGAGGCGGCCTTCTTCTTTGTGGCTGTTGCAGTCTTCGAAGGTTTCCGTTGCGTCTCGGCTCGTGGCTCTCGACCAAGAACCTCGCGCGCCGCGGAAACGAACTCTTCGACGTCGACCCGATCGAAACCCGATAGGCCTGCGTCGGCTTCTTCCTCGGTGAACGATATGCGGATATCGCCCTCGGTCTTATAGATGCGCAACGGCCCGCCTTTGATGATGACTCCAGGCCCTGCGATAACGAGCTCCTGAAGCTGCGCTCGCGTCAGCACGCCAGGGTCGCCAATCACGCCGGTCTTGGACCGCAAGGTAACGCGATATTCGCTGCCGTCCTTCTCAATCTCCAGCCAATGGGACTTGGCCTTCATGGTCGTGTCTCGAAGAGGAACTCGTTGTTTCATACCGCTGCATTGCGGACGACAGGCATTGGCCGGGCGTTCGATGGCACCGAACCTATTGGAGCGAGGATCGGAGATCACGATCCGTGAGGGGAAGCCGGCCGCTCATGAACGGCCGGCTTCTAGGATCCTAGGTGACGGTGATCGTGACGCTTGTGCTCGCCTGGCCGAACTTCGGAGCTCCGTGCGACATCCGCCACTGGAACGTGTATGTCCCTGGCGTCGCGGGAGCCGTGAAGATCGCGTTGAACGTGCCGTTCGCGTTCGGGGCGACACTTCCGGAGGCAATGCCTATGATCCCGAAGTTGTTGCTGCCGATGGGTACCAGGCTGTAAGTGCCGCCCCACGTCGCGGTCCCGAGATTCTTCATCGTGATCGTCGCGTTGAAGGTCGTGCCGTGCACAACAGTGGTAGGCACTCCGGTCTGGGTGACGAACTGGGCGTTATCCGCGCCTTGGGCCACCGTCATGGTGAGGAGCGGAGTCTTCTCCCCGAAGAGGGTCGCCGTGTGGTTCATCTGCCACTGCTGCGTGTACGTACCCGGGGTGATCGGAGCGGTCAGGAGCACGGTCACTAGAACCGAGCCGCCGGGAGCCACGCTGCCCGGCACGTAGCCGCGATTCTTTGCCCACGTCAGGTTATCGGTGGGGGTGATCGTTCGCAGGCTGTAGTTCGCGCCGCTCGTCCACGTGGTCGTTCCCGTGTTCTTCATCGTGTACTGCGCGTAGAAGTCCTGGCCGGCATTGACCGAGACGGCGCCCGTCCTCGAGATGTACTGGGCCGCGTCCGCGGAGACGACGATCGAAAGACCCAGCGTCTCTTGACCGAAGGCAACGTTGCCCGCGCCCTGCGCCATTCTCCAGCGG
>JAXDKF010000192.1:0-6047 GCA_034667265.1 Fimbriimonadaceae bacterium | reverse complement strand
CGTAAACCGTGTTGGCCGTCGCGAAGCCGTAGTCGATGTCCGCTCGAATCGTGTGAAGCGGGATCTTTCCGACCTTATCGCCTTCTCGACGGGCGATTTCCGAGCCGCCAAGCCGTCCCGAGACCTGGACCTTGATGCCGCGCCCGTTCATTCGCATGGCGCGGGTCATGGCCTGCCTCATGGCTCGCCGGTGGCTAATTCTCTTCTCTAGCTGCATGCAGATATTCTCTGCGACGAGCTGCGCATCGAGCTCCGGCTGTCGAACCTCGGTGACGTTGACCTGGACAACCGACGTCGGATCGACTTGGCGGACCATTCTGTTCAGGAAGTTGGTCAGCTCGTCGATGCCTTTTCCGCCGCGGCCGATAATGGCGCCCGGGCGAGCGGTGTAGATCGTAACCTTAACTCGGTTGGCGGCGCGCTCGATCTCGACACGGGACACGTTGCCCTTGCCGGTGCGGCGCTTGATGTATTCACGGATCTGGTGGTCCTGCAGCAGCGCCTGACCGTAGCCCTTCTTGCCGTAATACCAATGGCTGTCGTGACCCCGAATGACGCCGACCCGAAAGCCAACTGGATGGATTTTTTGGCCCACTCTTACTCTTCTCCCTTCTGTTCATCACCCGTTGCGCCTTCGGCTTGCGGGGTCGTCTCTTCTTGTTCGGAAACTGGTGTGGCGCTGCCCGCCTCTTCGCGGGCATCCGCCTCGGTCACCGGCTTGGCTTCTTCGGGCTCGGCAACGGATGTCTCCTCTGCAGCGGCCGCTACGGTCGCGGTCTCGTCAGCCTTGGCCTTCTTGGCGCCCCCTCTCTTCTTGGGAGCTGCGAAGGTCGGTCGAGCCTTGGCCTTCGTGCCGTGGGGCTTGATTTCGCCGGTCGCCTCGGCCTGGTCCACGACCACAGTGATGTGGCTGGTCTTCTTCAGAATTCGATAGGCTCGGCCCATAGCGCGCTGCTCGATGCGCTTGGCACGGGGACCTTCGTCGATCGTGATCTTCGCAATGCGCAGCTCCTCAAGAGGAAGACCATGATTGTTCACGGCATTGTGGATGGCGCTGATCAGCGTCTTTCTCAAATGGAAAGCGGCTTTGCTCGGGTGGTACCGAAGCTGGTTGACCGTGTAGAGGGCGGCCTTGCCGCGAACCTCGTCCGCCACGATGCGAACCTTCCGGGGCTGAACCCTTACATATTTGGTGACTGCTCTGACTTCCATCTTCTTTCAGCCTTGTTTCGGCACGCCGTCGCCTCCTGTAGCCTGCGGAGGAGCCTTCGATTGTACCTTCGGAATTGCAGATTTTAGATTTAAGATCTCAGATTCAGTCTAGGTTCAACTTGAATCTACGATCTTGGATCTTTAAACTGAAATTACTTAACCTTGGCCCCACTCTCTGCGAGGCCGCCTGAGTGGCCTCGGAATGTTCGCGTAGGGGCAAACTCCCCAAGCTTGTGGCCGATCATGTTCTCGGTCACGAAGACTGGGACGTGCTTGCGGCCGTCGTGCACCGCCAGGGTGTGGCCGACCATGTCCGGCGAGATCGTCGATCTGCGGGACCACGTCTTGATCAGCCGCTTCTCGCCAGTCGCGTTTAACGCCTGCACCTTCTCGATGAGGTGCTCGTCTACAAAGAACCCTTTCTTTAAACTTCTTGCCATTGTTTTATTGCCAATTGCCGATTAGATGCCAGATCTGCAATCGATCTTCTCCTGTGTTAACCTTCGCCCTTCCGGGCGGGCAGTGCACTCCTTCGGAAGCGTTGAGCGCTGAGCATTGAGCATTCAGAGAGGATTTCTCCCTCAACGCTTAACGCTCTCCTATCCCTTACTTAGCTCCCCTCCGTCGCACAATGAACTTGGTCGTGCGCTTGTTCCTTCGGGTCTTCTCGCCCAGCGCCTTATTGCCCCAACGATCCACGGGACCCTTCTTTCGGCCGATAGGCGACTTTGCCTCACCACCACCATGAGGGTGGTCGCGAGGGCTCTTAACGACGCCGCGTACGTGCGGCTTGCGGCCCATGCCTCGGTTCTTACCGGCTTTGCCGATCGATTCGTTCTCGTGCTCCGCGTTGCCCACCTCGCCGATCGTTGCGCGGCAGGTGTTGTGGACCATTCGCATCTCACCGCTCGGGAGGCGGAGGGTCACGTAGTTGCCCTCCTTCGCCATCACCTGGGCAGCTGTTCCGGCGGAGCGCACCATCTGCGCACCCTTGCCCGGCTGCATCTCCACGTTGTGCACGAGCGTTCCAAGCGGGATGTTTTTAAGTGGAAGAGCGTTTCCAGGCAGAATGTCCGCCTCCGGTCCGCTCATCACGCGGGTGCCAACCTCGAGGCCCTTCGGGGCGAGGATGTATCGCTTCTCTCCATCCATGTAGTGGAGGAGCGCGATGCGGCACGTGCGGTTCGGGTCGTACTCGATCGTCGCGACCTTCGCTGCCAGCCCGTCCGTGTCCCGTCGGAAATCGATCAGTCGGTACCGCTGCTTGTTGCCGCCGGCACGGTTGAACGATGTGATGCGTCCGTAGCTGTTTCGTCCACCCGTCTTCGGATTGGACTTGGTCAGCTTACGCGCGGGCTTGCTGGCGGTCACTTCCGAATAGGTGGAAGCGATCAAGAAACGCCGGCCAGGCGATGTCGGTTTTTTCTGCTTGACTGGCATTGTTAGACTCCGTAATCCTCCAGGAGCTGACCTTTGGCGAGCGTCACGATCGCTTTCTTACGATCGGACGTGTAGCCGCCGGTGGCCCTGGCCTGTCTCTTCTTCTTGCCGGGAAGCTTTACTGTGCGAACGCTGGTCACATTGATCCGCTCGCTCTGCTTCTTGCCGGCATTGTAAATCGCTTCGATCGCGGACTTGATCTCGATCTTGTTCGCGCTCGGCGCCACGATGAACGTGTACTTGCGAACGAGGTCCGCCTCATTCTTGATGTTGGGATCGCCGTAAGATGCCGCGACCGCCTTCTCGGTGATGTGCGGCTTGACGACGATCAGGTGTGGATCTTTCACTGGCCCCAAACCTCCTCGATCTTCTTGAGCGCGTCCTGCGCGATCACGATCTTGTGGGCAACGAGCAGGTCGCGAGTGGAGAAGGCGGCGGCCTTCGTCTCTTCGCCGTTTCTCGCGGGCGCCGTTCTGACCGTCACATTCGGCAGGTTTCGAAAGCTCTTGTAGGTCATCGCATCGTGCTGTGGCAGGACGACTAGAACCCTGCGGATGTCGTTGACGCCCAGAGCGGTCAACATGGCAAGCGCTTCCCGAGTCTTTGGCTCCGCGAACACGATGGCATCCGCAACGATAACGTCTCCTGCTTCGACTCTAGATGCCAACGCCGCAAGGATCGAAGCTCGTCGCTCTTTGCGGTTGACCTTCTTCTCGTAATCTCTCGGCGCGACCGCTAGGGCCATGCCGCCGTGTGCGTACTGCGGAGATCGGATGGAGCCCTGTCGAGCTCGACCGGTCTTCTTCTGCTTGTAGGGCTTTCGGCCGCCACCCCGGGTCTCGCTTCTCGTCTTGGCTTTCTGCGTCCCCTGGCGAGTGTTTGCTTCCTCAGCGACCACCGTGCGGTGTAAGGTCACCGGCGACACGGTAGCTCCGCTAAGGGCTTCGCTCAGGTCGTAGCTGCCGACCTTCTTCCCTTCTTTACTTTTGACTTCTATGCTCGCCATCTGAGTTACCTCGTCACCTTGTTGATCATCACGAGCGAACCGTTGCCGCCTGGAACCGAGCCATCGATCAGGAGCAGGTTGCGCTCCGCGTCGACGCCAACGATCTTAAGGCCCTGCTGGGTTACCGTGGCATCGCCCATATGGCCAGGCTTTCTGGTGCCTTTGAAAACGCGTTGGGGTCCCGTGGCGCCGCTCGAAAGCGGCCGACGGTGGGTCATGTAGCCGTGGGTCATGTGCTGGCCCTTGAAGTGATATCGCTTCACGCCGCCTTGGAACCCCTTGCCCTTGCTGGTGGCGGTGACCGTAACGACCTCGCCTTCCGTGAAGATGTCGGCTTTGATCTCTTGGCCCAGCTCTACCGCGGCTGACCCCGATAGCCGGAATTCTCTGAGTGTCCGGACGTTGTGATTGACGCCCGCCTTTTTCAGGTGGCCGTACTTGGGAAAGGTCAGGTGCTTCTCTTTCGCCTCGCCAAACCCGACCTGAACGGCGTTGTAGCCGTCCGTCTCTTCGGTCTTGATCTGGGTGACGTAGACGGGTCCGGCCTGTACGACCGTGACCGGCACCATTTTCCCATCCTCTCGGAAGATATGGGTCATGCCTATTTTCGTGCCTAAAATTCCTGGCAGCATTCCGTCTCCTTTGGAGGCACGCGCACATGGGCCCGCAGGCTCATGGCTGTGCCACAAACTGGCTCCGATTGAGCTTCATTCGCCTGGCAGGCGGCTGGATCGGTCGTTGCCCGATTCCTTCGGGTCGACACCCCGCCTGCGGCTGGAAGCCGTCGGTTCAAGGCGCAAGCGCCTCAGCGAGAGAATATACCCGATTCGGAAGGCGACCCGTGGCACCCCAAAACGCGAGCGTACTGTGGCTCGCTTCCAAGGACGCAGGCATCGCTTACCCGTAGCGCGGTCGCCGGGTTAGCCCTTCTCTCGTTCTCAAGCCCCGTGTGGATCGCTTAGACAAAGCAAAGGGCGCGACGCATGGCGTCACGCCCTAAAACGCTTAACGCTCAGCGCTTCTTAAGACTTGATCTCGATGTCCACGCCGCTCGGCAGGTCAAGCCTCATCAGCGCGTCGATCGTCTTATTCGTCGGATCCAGGATGTCGATCAAACGGTTGTGCGTGCGAAGCTCGAAGTGCTCCATCGACTCCTTGTCGATGTGCGGGCCGCGGATGACGCAGAACCGGCGAATGTTCGTCGGCAGCGGTATCGGTCCGCGGATGCGAGCTCCCGTGCGCTTGGCCGTGTCCGTGATCTTCTCGGCCGATTGGTCGATGATCCGGTGGTCGTAGGCCCGGAGCCTAATTCTTACTTTCATTCCTGCTGGCATAACTTTTTTTGGTATTAGATTTTAAGGTATTGGGCATTGGGGCCGGAGGTCCAAGACCTTAACACCCTAACACCGATCTTTCAGTTCTGAGTGCTGGCGTCGAATGTCTTCCTTAGAGCTCGACCACCAAACGTCTCAAAATCGAAAAGCCTCGATCTTTTGATCGAGGCTTCTCTTCTTTTTCTTTAGTCGGCCACCACCGTGATGGTGCCGGCGCCTACCGTCTTGCCGCCCTCTCGGATGGCAAACTTGGAGCCTTGCTCCATGGCAACGGGCTTGCCTTCGATGAGCTCGATGGTCATGGTGACGTTGTCGCCAGGCATCACCATCTCGACTCCGGCCGGCAGGCTCAGAGTTCCCGTCACGTCCGTCGTGCGGAAGAAGAACTGCGGGCGATACCCTGTGACGAACGGCGTGTGCCGTCCTCCCTCATCCTTGGACAGAACGTAAACTTCGGCAGTGAAGTTGCGGTGCGGCTTGATAGAGCCGGGCTTCGCAACGACCTGGCCGCGCTCGATTGCCTCGCGGTCGATACCTCGAAGCAGAAGGCCGACGTTGTCGCCCGCTTCGCAGTAGTCCAAGGTCTTTCGGAACATTTCGACGCCGGTGACGACCGTCTTCCGAGGCGCCTCGGAAAGGCCGACGATCTCGACTTCTTCCATCGACTTGAGCTGGCCTCGCTCGACACGGCCGGTGGCGACAGTACCGCGACCGGTGATCGTGAACACGTCTTCCACGGCCATAAGGAACGGCTTGTCCTTGTCGCGCTCGGGGGTCGGGATGTAGGAGTCCACGGCCGCCATCAAGTCATAGATCGGCTTGAGCTTAGGATCGTCCTGGTTGCTCAGGCCACCCTCGAGAGCTTCCATCGCCTGCAGCGCGGAGCCCTTGATGATCGGAGTGTCGTCGCCCGGGAATCCGTACTTGCTAAGCAGGTCTCGGATCTCCATCTCGACGAGCTCGATCAGCTCGGCGTCGTCCACCTGGTCCACCTTGTTGATGAACACCACGATGTACGGCACGCCAACCTGACGAGCGAGCAGGATGTGCTCTCT
>JAXDKF010000191.1:0-11236 GCA_034667265.1 Fimbriimonadaceae bacterium | reverse complement strand
CATGGAGAATTTGGACAAGCAGCGGCTCTTGGAGACCACGGACACTCTGGAGCGCGTATCGGCGCTACTGCCGGTGCTGGAGTCTCAGATCCTGGAGGTCAAGCAGCCCTTCTACCGAATCGGCAGCACGGAGCTGTCGGAGTGGATCACGCCCAACTGAGCTAGGAATTAGGGGGCGCGGAACTAGGAGCTCGCAGCTTGACGGCCCAGCAGGCCACGGTCAGCTTGCCATAATTGAACTAAGAGCCCCGGTAGCTCAGTGGATAGAGCAACTGCCTTCTAAGCAGTAGGTCACGCGTTCGAGTCGCGTCCGGGGTGCAGGGCCACCTAGAAATAGTTTGGCGGTTCTCCCGACGAGCGAAAGGGCTCGTTGGGAAAGTGGCGGGCTTTTACGATCAGGGCATCTAGAGCGCTGATCTCGAGGTGTTGTTCGACTAACGTTCCGCCGTCCTTCCGAAGCGATATGAGTACGTCGCCTGAAGGAGCGCTTGCCATCCACGTCGAGTATTCAGACCACCACCGCCAGCCATCTTCCGCTCGAAATACCTTTTCTAGACTGGCCCGCACTTTCGCGTCTGAGACGCCGCTCAAAACTACGCCTTCGTGACGGACGAATCGGCGCCGGTGCTTCTCGATATAGAAGGAGAACCATGTTCTTCTGCTAACTATGTGCCCGTGAAACCCTCCCAAGCCGGGCAGGTCACGAACGCTGAAGGTTAGCACCAGGGCCATTGCAACCAATGCAAAGCCCAACACGATCAGCAGTTTGCGAAGGAACACAAGCTGTGTTGAGGCACACCTACCCAAACGTCTCATGACAAATTGTTTCTGGTTCTATTCCTCACTTTAACGCAGAATAATTCGAGCTGTTGCCGCATCCCAGTGCAATAGAATCACTTTGTGCGCGAGTTGCTGATCCACCGTCCGCTCGTGCTTCTGGCCGCGGGCCTAGTGCTTGGCGTAGCGGCTATGACGAACGTGTTCGCGTGCGTTTTGCTGCTGGTGGTGCTGCTCATCGTGCGTGAGCTCCGAGGCTCGTTGGCATGCGGGGCAGGGTTTGCGTTTGGCGCGCTGATCGCTCCGCTACCGATCCAGCCTTTGCTTGCACGCCAGTGGCTGGATGCAGATGCCCGGGTCACGGGTGTGCCGCGGCTCTTCCCCACCGGCATGGTTGCGGAGATAGGGATCGGCCATGACCGTTATCTGATGAGCGCACCACGGGACTCGGGAGTCGTGCTCGGAGAAGTTGTGCACGTCCGTGGGCTGGCCAAGCCCTTGAAGGAAGGCGCGGAACGGCTGGCGACGCGCGGGATCAAGGGACGGATCAGCCCGGTCTCGATCACCGAGATCCAACCCGCTCCGATCAACTTTTCGATCGGCCAAGCGTGGAGAGACTCGTTTGTAGAGTTCTGCGACCGTTGGCTTCCACCTCAGGCTGCCGCCGCAACCGCCGCAGTGTGCTTTAACGTCGACTCCGCACTGGATCCCGCCTCCCGCGACGCGCTCAGCCGATCGGGAACGGTGCACGTCGTCTCGGCTTCAGGGCTTCACGTTGGGTTGCTGGCCGCCGCGTTGCTTGCGATCCTAGGTCGCCTCCCTATTCCGCGCTGGAGCCAGTTGAGCGTTCTCGCATTCGTGCTCGTGCTTTTCGCGGTAGCCAGTGGCCTCAACCCGCCGGTGATCCGCACCTGCGTGATGGCGCTGATCCTCTCCACCGCGTACCTGCTGAAGCGCGAGCCCGACATGCTTTCCGCGCTCGGGATTGCTGCGGTCGTGCAAATGCTCTGGGATCCAAGGGCGATCTTCGACCCAGGCTTTCAGCTTTCGTTTACGCTCATCGGAGCCTTCGCTCTTTTCGCATCGCGGGCGGGGACCGTGCGTGAGAGCTTCAGAGCGCAACTGGTGAACAAAGGTCGGGAGGGTCTGCGCCAGGGCGTTGTCGCCACCGCGGGCGCCGCTCCTCTAGTCGCGTACACCTTTGGATTGGTTTCGTTTACATCCGTCGTCTCCAACCTCTTGCTTGCGTTGGCTCTTCCGGTCATGGTGGTCGGCGCGATGCTTGCTCATCTTGTAAGTTTCGTGGTGCCTGCCCTCGGGGTTGGTCTGATGGTCGGCCTAGTTGGTCCTTTGGCCGGATGGCTCTACTTCGTCGCCGAACACATGGGTGGCGAATGGGCCGCGCTAAGCGTTCCTGCCTTCAGCGGCTACTGGGTGCTGCTCGCATACGCGGTGATGATCGCCGCATGGAGGCCGCGTCTTAGGCCCGCTTAAAATCTCGGGCGGCTTGATGGGCTGCGCAATCAGCGGCCTGGCGCTTGGTTGGCTTTGGTCACCGCAGCCGACCCAGCTCACGTTCTTGTCCGTGGGACAGGGTGACTGCGGGGTGTTCCAAACCGCCGGAGTCTCTGTAGTAATTGACACCGGCCCCAAGACGCCGGTCTTCGATGCCGGAAAGAAGATTGTTTTGCCTAACCTAGAGAAACTCGGGGTGCAATCGGTCGATCTCATTCTGCTATCGCATCCAGACGAGGACCACGTTGGCGGTACGGGCGCGATCCTAAAGGCGTTCCCTCAAGCACGACTGGTGATGTCAGCGCAGTTCAAGGAGCATTCGGACATGGCGCGGCGCATCAAGGAATGGGGTTTGAAGAACGAAGACGTGCTCTGGCTTGGTCCCCAGGCTCACGTGCGGGTTGGCTCTTTTCGCCTCGAGATCCGAGACCCGGTCCTGGAACCTGGCGCGAACGATAACGATGGATCGATGTTCGTCCACGTCACACGCGGAGCCGCATCGGCTGTGCTGTCCGGCGATGCAGGCGCCCTCACCGAGCGAAGCATGGAGCCTTTGGCCGACTGGTCTTCTCAGGTGATGAAAGTTGGCCACCATGGCAGCCGCACGTCCACAGATCCGAGCTGGCTCTCTGAAGTGCGGCCGCGATATGCGGTGATCAGTTGCGGGCGGGACAATGTGTACGGCCACCCCTCGCCGCGTATCGTGCAGCGGTTGGAGGAATCGGGGGTAAAGGTGTTTCGCACCGACCAGCAAGGCTCGATCACGTTTCGCTTCGACGAGAAGCGGGGCTTCTTGCCGGAGTAGCACGAGCCCTTCCGTTACAGGCTGAAGCCTGTGGACCAGGTTGCAGACCCAAGTCCGCGCTCCAAGAACGCTTGGTCATCGCCTGGAACGCGATGCTACTGGCCGCCGACCATTTGCTTCAGCACGCCTTCGGCGGCGGCGAGCGCCTCGTCCACCTTCTCAGGTTGCTTACCGCCGGCGGTCGCGAAGTCCGGACGGCCGCCGCCCCCACCACCTGCGACCTTGGCCACCGCGCTCACGAGGTTGCCCGCGTGCGCGCCTTTCGCCTGCGCTTCGGAGCCGACCTTGCAGATGAATGTGACCTTGCCGTTCGTTCTCAGCGCCGCAACCGCCACTAACGTGGGCTGGCCGTTGATCGCGTCGTCCACTGCACTCGCCACGATCTTCTGGTCGACGTCGTCGTACTTTGGCGTCCACAGCTTGACCGGGCCGACTTCCTTCTGCTCCGATGCTCCACCCGATCCTCCGCCGCCTTCTCCCCGAACGAGGGCCTGCTCTGCTTTCTCGCGGCGTTTCCGCTCTTCGGAAACAGTGTCTTGCAGCGCCTTCACTGCACGCGTAAGTTCGTGCGGATTGCTCTTGAGCGCGGCGGCGGTCTCGGCAACCCTCTTGTTGAGGTCGACGACCCACTGGTACGCGCCCTCGCCGGTGATGGCTTCGATGCGCCGAACACCGCTAGCGGCAGAACCCTCGCTTAAGATCTTGAATAAGCCGATCTCGCCCGTGCTGCGCACATGGGTGCCGCCACAGAGCTCGCGGCTGAACGAGGTGCAGTCCTCGGGCGGCTCGTCCCCGACCTGGACCACGCGTACGCGATCGCCGTACTTCTCGCCGAACAGCGCCATCGCGCCCATCGCCTTCGCGTCCGCCACGGGGATGTCCACGTACGTGACCACGGGCCGGTTGTCCAGCACCTTCTCGTTGACGATGTGCTCCACGCGGCTCAGCTCGTCGGGCGACATGCCCTTGCCATGGGTGAAGTCGAAGCGCAATCGGTCAGGTCCAACATAAGAGCCGGCCTGCGTGACGTGCGCCCCGAGCACATCTCTAAGAGCGGCGTGCAAGAGGTGGGTGGCGGTGTGGTTGCGTCGGATCTCCGCGCGGCGCTTCTTGTCGACGACTGCGCGCACCCGCTTGCCGAAGAGATCGGCCGGCGCGGGGTCGTTGGGTCCAACTTCCACGTAGTGGACGTACACGCCCTGCTCCTTTCCGACGTCGATGACTTTCAGCTCGAAGCCCTCGCCTTTGATGACGCCCGTATCTGAGACCTGGCCGCCCGAGGCTGCATAGAACGGCGTGACGTCGAGAGCGATGACCATGGTCGGACCATCCTCTGTCCCTGGCTCTTTAGGCATTGGCAAAGCGCCGACGATCGTCGCATCCGTTTCCGTTTCCGTGTAGCCGGCGAAATCGGTTGGAGTCGGGCCGCCGCCGAAGTCGAACATGATCGCGACGCCTGCGTAAACGGAACCGCCTGCGCCGACCGCACGCGAGCGGTCCTGTGCTTCCTTGAGCTCGAGCTCGAAGCCTTCCAGGTCGACAGTCAGTCCAGCCTCTTCCGCAAGCTCTTGCGTGACTTCAAGCGGAAAGCCGAAGGTGTCATAAAGCCGAAATGCGAGGTCTCCCGGAATTGCCTTTCCGCGCAATCGCTCCATTTCCCCTTGAAGCATCGCGGTTCCCGCGTTGAGAGTCCGCCGGAACAGAGCCTCCTCGTTTCGAAGCGTCTCGATGATCACGTCGCGGCGCTCGCGAAGCTCCGTGTAGTGGTGGCCCATCGTCTCCGCGACCGCTTCGTACACGCGGTAGAGGAAGAGCTCCTGAAACCCAAGCACGCGCTGCCCTTTGAGCACCGCGCGGCGGATGAGGCGGCGCAGCACGTAGCCGCGTCCCGTGTTGCTCGGCAAGACTCCGTCGGCGATACAGAAGACGGCAGTGCGGATGTGGTCGGCGATGATGCGGCCCGCGCGGACGATCGGCTCGTTGTCTGGGATCAGGCCCTGCGCCATCGCCTGGAGCAGGACGTGGGTTGGCGCGGCTTCGGTGTTCGCCCGCTCCCCCACACTTCCTGCTGGGGAGGAGCTTTGGACGGAAATCTCCGCGAGCTTCTGAAAGATCGGCAAGAAGGCGTCCGTCTGATACACCGACTTGAGGCCGTTGATCGTGGCCGCTGTCCGATCGAGGCCCATGCCCGTGTCCACGCTGTTGAAAGGCAGCGGAGGCATGGCGTCCTTGGCCCAGCCCTCGCTCTGGCGCTCCGAATTTTTGAGGTGGCCCTGCCACTCAAACTGGATAAATACGTCGTTCCATATCTCCAGCCACTTGCCTGCAGCCTCGTCTCGGACGAAGTCGTCCCGCGTGTAGTTGGCGGAAGGTGGCGGCTCATCGTTCGACAGCCAGAAGAACATCTCGGAGTTCGGCCCGCACGGACCGGGCGGCCCCTTGGAGAACGATCCTGCGGGCCAATAATTCGTCTCCTCATCTAGCCGGAAGATGCGCGTGGACGGATCGACTTCCGACGCGATCAGCCACCGCTCCCACTCGACAAACGATTCGTCGTCCTCTTCAAAAACCGTGAAGGCCAAGCGGTTTTTGTCCAGGCCCAGCCATTCCGGGGACGTCAAGAACTCCCACGAAAACGAGATCGCCTGCGCCTTGAAATAGTCGCCGAACGAGAAGTTGCCGAGCATCTCGAAAAACGTGAGATGGTTCGGGTCGCCGACCGCTTCGATGTCGCCTGTACGCACGCACTTCTGGACCGTGATGAGGCGCGGATGGTCGGGCTTGGCGATGCCCCGGAAAAAGGGCTTGAACTGCACCATGCCGGCGCCCGTGAACAGCAGGCTTTCGTCAAGCCGGCCAGTCACGTCGATGGGGACGAGGGGGGCACTCGGGAAGCGCTGATGCCCTTTGCTCTCGAAAAACGCCAGGTATTTCTCGCGAAGCTCGCGAACGGTCATGGGAAGCCAAAGGGTACCCCCTGGACTCAAGTTCAGACTGCTTCCGACCAGTGCACGGCCCAGTAGCCCACGTCGACCCAGCGCTCGTGCTTAAATCCAGCGCAGGGGAGGGTGCCCACATGCTTCATTCCAAAGGATTCATGGAGCTTGATGCTTGCGGGATTGGGAAGCGCGATGCCGGCAAGGATCGTGCGGAGCCCGCAACTTCGCATGGCGGGAAATAGGCTCTCGTAAAGCGCATGGCCGACCCCCTTTCCGTGGCGCTCCGGCCGCACATAGATGCCCACCTCGGCGGTCCACTGGTACGACTCCCGCGCCTTCCATCCGGAGCACCTTGCAAAGCCGATGACCACCTCATCGACCGCCACGAACCATGGGTACCGTCCGGCCGCCTTCTTGAATGCGACTTGAGCCTGTCCGAGAGTCACGGGCGTCGTTGCGAAGTGCGCCGACCCGTGAACGATCTCGTGGTTCTCGATTTCAACGATGGCGGGGAGATCGGTGACCTTTGCAGGACGGATGATCACAGGCTCATTCTAGAGGTTGAGCTCCGAATGTCACCAGGGTCTGTGTTGCTGAACTTTTAGCTTTACTCCTATCATCTGGACCTTATGCCCAACGCGGAAACGCAACGCCGACGAGCCGGGTTCAGCGGATTGTGGAGTTCGTCTTCTGGCTGATTTACGATGCGATCTCCTGGGCGCTGGCCCAATGGTTGGGAAATCGACGCGCGGTTGCAGGGAAACGCAAGAAGCGCAAGCGCTGATCTAATTTTATGGAGCGCCGATGGGCTGGTAGGCTCCGCATCCATGCGCGAGATCTCGTGCGACGTGCTCATCTGCGGGGGCGGAGTCGGTGGTTGCGCCGCTGCCATGGCCGCGTGCTCCCTGGGCATGAAGGTCGTCATGACCGAGCAGAATGAATGGATCGGCGGGCAGCTCACGTCGCAGGCCGTTCCTCCGGACGAGCATCCGTGGATTGAAGAGTTCGGATGCACTCGCCGCTATCGGGAGTTTCGCAATCGCGTCCGCGCCTTCTATCGCAACGAGCTTCCTCTGAACGCGAGGGCCAAGGCCGATCCGAAGCTCAATCCCGGTAATGGATGGGTGAGCTGGCTCTCCCATGAGCCGCGAATCGGGTGGCAGGTGCTGAACACGATGCTGCAGCCCTATCTGACCTCGGGGCAACTGCAAATCTTCACGCATGCCCATCCTCAGAGCGCTGAGACCGACGGAGACCGCGTGCTGTCGGTGGACCTGGCCGACTACTGGATGGGCGAGGACAAGACGATCCATGCGAAGTATTTCATCGATGCGATGGAGCTCGGCGAGCTTCTTCCCCTGACCGGCACGGAGTACGTCGTGGGCGCGGAATCGCAGTCGCAAACTGGAGAGCGGCACGCCGTCACGGGCGATGCCCAGCCGCACAACGTGCAGGCGATCACGCACGTGATGGCGCTCGGCTGGGACCCGTCGGAGAAACACCTCGTCCGCAAGCCTTCGCAATACGATCGCTGGCGTTCGCATGAACCCGAAGTTTGGCGCGGGCCCCTCTTTTCTTGGGAGATCCTTGGGGCCGGGACTGGTGAGAAGAGAATGTTGCCCTTGCTCAATCCCGGCGTGTTCGAAGGCGACCTCTTCACGTATCGGCAAGTTGTCGATCGGGCCAATTATAAGGAGGGCTGGCCGGGACATCCAGTGACGCTTGCGAACTGGCCCCAGAACGATTACTTTGCGCGCTCGATCATCGACGTCCCGGAGGAGGAGCAGGCGCTCGCGTACGATGAGGCCGAGCAGCTCTCGCTTAGCCTGCTCTACTGGATGCAGACGGAGGCGCCTCGGCACGACGGGGGCGTCGGCTATCCGGAGCTGTATCTGCGTCCTGACGTGCTCGGAACGGATTCCGGATTGGCGCAATATCCGTATGTCCGGGAGTCGCGGCGTATCCAGGCGCGGTTCACGGTGCTGGAGCAACACGTTTCCGCCTCAGAGAACCCTGGTCTGGACCGTGCGCCGGCCTTTGGTGATTCGGTGGGCGTAGGTGCGTACCGGATCGATCTCCATCTGAGCACCGGCGGAGACGGGTACATCGATCTCAGCTCCCTTCCCTTTCAGATTCCTTTGGGCGCGTTGATTCCCGTGCGCATGCGCAATCTATTGCCGGCGTGCAAGAACATCGGCACGACGCACGTCACGAATGGCTGCTACCGCTTGCATCCGGTCGAATGGAACATCGGGGAGGCGGCGGGGGCTTTGGCGGCCCTTTGCGTTAGCCGGGGCTTTGAACCCCACCAGGTGCATGAGTCGGCAGAGCTGACACGGGAGCTGCAGTCGGTTTTGGCTGCGCAGGGTGTGGAGATGGAGTGGCCGTCGACGCAACTGCGACCCTTGTGAGTCACCGATCTCTCACCACAACGACCCAACGGCCGTGACGGATGCACAACGAGTGCCGCGGTCCTATCCAATTGGGTGGGTTTGGTCGACGCTCTTCTCGTCCTCCTCGGGCGGCGGCATGCTGTTGTTAAAGATCGCGACGAAGCTGAGGATCGGGATGATAAGCGCGGTCGGGAAGCACGTGTAGAAGCACGGCGTGTCCAACAGGTCAAGCGCGAGCGTGAGCCCTGCAACGATTCCGAACAGACGAAGGCCGGATATCCCTCCCCACTTGTTCGAAGGCTTGGAGAGCACATTCGCCACCATCGCGCTCCAGGCGCCGATCAGCAGGCACCATCCGATCAGAAAGGCGAGCACCACCTGCGAGCCCTGTTGATTCACAGGCTGACCCGTGCGCGACGTGAAGAGACGCAGGAGGGCGGGGTACGACGCGATGACCACGGCGGCGTGGATCCCAGCAGACAGGATAAAGGCGGGGATCCATGCGGGCACTTTCACGCGTAGCATTGTGGCGCGTCGCGGCGCGTAAATCGTAAATGGTAAATGGTAAATCGCCCGGACGAGCTGCGGCTACAGCTTCGCCGTACTGAAGCGCATGCGCATGAGATAGCGGATCTGGATGAGAGTAAAGCCGATGAGGATGGCGCCCATCACCCACGCTGCGGCGGTGGCGTAGCCGAACCTCAGGAACATGAAGGCGTTAGTCCAGACTTCCAGCCCCATCGTGTGCGTTGCATAGAGCGGGCCGCCACCGGTCAGGACGAAAATGTTCTCCATCGCCTTAAAGCCGGCGATGAACACGCCAAGTAAGTTGATCAGGATCAGTGGCTTGATGCCGGGCAACGTAATGTAGCGGATCTTGCTCCACCAGCTTGCGCCATCGAGGTCCGCAGCCTCATAACGCTCTAGCGGAATGTTCTTTAATGCGGCTAAGTAAAGAATCGATCCAGGTCCCGCCGCCGCCCATATCCCCGGCAAAACGACGGCGAACATCGCCAGCGACGGATCGCCCAGCCAATCGTGTGTCTCCTTCAGGGGAGCGATTTGAAGGAAGTTGAGCACCGGGTTAAAGAGGTGCACGACGAACGGATGCACGATCACGTTGAGTAGGCCGGTCTCGCCCTTGTCGTAGAACTGCTTCCACAGAAAGGCGATCAAGATCGGACTGGTCATCGCGGGCAGGTAGTAGATGGTCCGGAACAGAGTCTTCCCGAGCGGGATCTCGTTCAACGCCAGGGCGAGCGCGATCGGGATCAAGAAGCCGATGGCGATGCTCAGCCCCACATACACAAAGCTGTTGCGCAAGGCCATCCAGAAGATCGGCTGCGTGAACACGGAGATGAAGTTGTCGAGGCCCGACCACTGCGCGCCCTTCAGGATGCGGTAGTCCTGGAACGCGATGATCAGCCCCCGCGCGAGGGGATAGTAGTGCCAAAGCAGGATCGTGAATGCGGCCGGAAACACGAGGATCGCGACCGTTCGATAAACGCGCGCGCGACTGGCTCCCGCATGCAACCGTTCTTCCCGCTTCTCCTTCTGAACTCTGGACGCGCGCATCGCAAACGGAATCGCGCCCGCGCCAATCAGGCAAAGGAGAGAGAGGAGGATGCCCACAGCCCATCCGCGCTGCTTCGCTAAGACCTCCGGCGGCGTGTAGCCCAGGAGCTTGCGATTCATCTCCTCCTGCGTGGACTTAAGGATCTCCATGGCCGGAGTTTTTGGCTCGAGAACGGCCCGCTCAAGCGCGCTCTCCATGACCGTGTACACCTGCGACGCGTTCTTGCCGTAAGGCTCCGGATGCCCGTCCTCGAACAGCTTCTCGTTGGCGCGGACGTAGCCCGGATCCACTTGCGCGAGCTCGTCCGTGTAGCCAAACTTCTTGAGCCAGGTCGGGTTCACGAGGTTGCCCATGCCCGCCTCGACGAACTTCTCGGTGTTGATCTTTGCGGCCTCGTCGCCGGAGAAGAACTTGATGAACTTCCAGCAAGCCTGGATCTTCTCGGGATCGGTGATCTGGCTGTTGATTGCCCACATTCCGGCGTTGATCTCGTTGGCGGGACCTGCCGGACCGGCGGGCATTCGCGCGATGCCGACGAGCGAAGGGTTGACGTCGCTCATATTCATCACCACGTCGTTGGTGTAGGAGAACCACATGGACGTCGTGCCCGCCGAGATGTCCTTGCCAAGTTGAGTGCTGTGGGAAGCCGCCGGACCGTACGTTTTGCCATCTTTCCCGGTCCACTTCTCGGTGATGATCTTTCGGTAGTAGTCAAGCGCTAGCACGCCTGCGGGAGTGGCGACGTTGGCGCGAGTCGATCCGTCCGGCATCCGCAACACCGCATCTCCGCCCGCTTGCCACAGGAAGTTGTCCCAGTAGTAGGCCTTGATTCCACCCGGACCCATGCCCATCTCAAAGCCGGTGCGACCCGGCGCGGACTCGGTCAACTTCTTGGCGTATTGGTGGAATTCGGTCCAGTTCTTTGGGGGCCTGCTCGGGTCCAGGCCGGCCTCTTGGAAGTGATCCTTCCGGTAGTAGAGCGCCATCGCCACCTGATAGAAAGGGATGGCATAAACGCGCTTGTCGTAGCTCTTGATCACGTCGAGAATGATCGGATTCGCACGCTGGAGGACCTCGGGATCGGCTTGGACAAGGTCGTCCATGGGGCGGCAGAAGCCTTGGTCGATGAAGTTGTAGTACTGCCGGAAGTTGACGTAAAAAATGTCGGGCGGATTGTCTCCCGCCATCGCCATCAGGAAGCCGGAATCGAAGTTGGAGCCGGCGAGCTCCA
>JAXDKF010000190.1:0-9131 GCA_034667265.1 Fimbriimonadaceae bacterium | reverse complement strand
TACAACCGATTTACAAATACTTACCGCAACCAGAGTCGATTCTGCATGTACGGCTTCAACTACATATTCCTCGCGCCCTTGAGAATCCCGACAGAGAAACGAAACAGACCGCACGCCATCAATTACGCGGTTAGCGAGCCGCATTCGTTCGACGATGCCGAGGATCCCTCCGGCACGATCTTCTATATCGAATCCAAGCGAGCAATGGACGATACAAGCAGGGGATCCTTTGTGGTCAATGCTCCCGGCATGTGGCGTCCATTCGCTGAAAACGTGAACGGCCTGTTGGCTTTCTGGGGCGGCACCTTAGGTTCAGGCGATTGGGTCGGCACCAAGACTGCATGCGCGACGGAGGAAACGCCCTGCCCTGACCCGCAACCATCGACGAACTTCGTCTCGACTGGATACAACGATGGCGCGAATCCAACGTTCTTAGACGGCCACGTGAAGTACATGAAGGCCGCTGCATTAGCCGCCGGCACGGACTATGCGACTGCCGTCGCGGGTAGCCAGGGGGATTCGGGCTCAGGTGCGCGCATCGTGAACAAGAAGGAATACCTTTGGGACCTGAACGGAAACTACTACGGCCAATGACCGGTTAGTTTCCGGCGTCAGGACCGGGCGCTGCTCCCGTAGTCGGAGCTGTCTCGCTTGGGGCGATGTAGTTCTCAAACGGCTCGCGCGCGCTAGGCTCGACTGGAGAAACCGGATGGCTCCGCTTCTTGCGGGTCGACTTACGCGGCTGATCTGAGATGTTGCCCACGTCCGTTTGATCGCGTCGATCCCTCCGCCGACGAAACCGCTGGCCCGCCGTGATCTGAACATCGGGACCCGAGTCGTACTGACCTGCTCGCGAGCGATGCACGTCGACGATCGGCGCCATGTAGGAGCGCTTCTTGGGGGTGGACTCGGCCACGGCAGAGGTGCCGATCACGCTTCCACTGAGCCTCGGGAGGATGTCGCTCATTCGGGGTCCTAACAGATAAAACCCGCCGACCGCCGATCCCACAGGGACGACGATCCACTTCACAAAGCGTCCCAAGGGCGTCAAGGCACGTGTCGCCATTGGTTCAATTTTAGCGCAGGTAACCTCGAACGCCGATGCCCGCCGAGGTCTACGAAGACGCGCTTGAACTCACCGTGGGCATTGTTGAAGCGGTTTTGCCTGATTCTGGGCAATATCTGCACACCGCATACCCGTATCCGTCCCTGCGCCCCACGAGCCGCACGGAGACCCGTGTGTTCCGGACTGTCGTTCTCGAGAACTCGTTCTTGCGAGCCGTGATCGTTCCTGACCTTGGCGGTCGCATTCTGCGGCTGACCGATAAGAGGACGTCTGCCGAGATCCTACCGATCGAGCCTTTGATCCCAGTTGCTGGAGGCATGCGGGGTGTCTTCCTGCCGCAGGGAATCCAGGTTCGATATGGAACCGAGGACCGGCTCACGTGCCTGGGCACGGCGGCCTTTCTGCCGGTACCCGCTGAATCGGAAAAGGAGGAAGCGGGAGTTTGGATTGGAGAGCTTGGCGTGGGCCTCAGCTTCAACGCGCTGGTGTCCATCGCGCCGGACGCCGCGGAGCTGTCCATCGAGATCCGCACTTTCAACCGCACGCTTGCCAACGCGCCCTACAACGGGGGCCTTGCGATTTACCAACCGGGGGCGAAAGCGTTCGCCTCCAGCATTTATGATCTCGCGGATCCGTTCGGCTTTCTAACATTCTCGAAAGCGCGAGACTGTGGACTGGCCGTTTGGTGCGACGACTCCGAGCTCGCCTCTGCACGCATCGAGAAGGACAGGTTGCACATCAACCGCTTCTCGCGCAAAACAAAGTTTGCGATGGGCGCGAGGCAGCTAGACACTTGGCGATTTCGACTTACCCCTTGGAGCGCCCTCGGAAGTTTGCCCGCCACCTGCCCAGACGCGTCGATGGTGGTGACCAAGAAGCTGTGCCGCATCCAGGCAACTCGGCGTCTTGCGAATCACAAGCTGGTCTTGCTGACGCGCTCCGGAGAGACTCTCGAGTCGCCCGTGGATGCCTATCCGAAGAGGGCTCTCGAGATCTCTCTTTCAGGCCTCCCCTCTCCGCCGCAAGAGGTCGCGCTCCTCGGCCCTGCAGGCGAGCAGAAGATCCGGCACGTCCTTGGGTCTCGCCTGGCACCGCTCGAGAGCCGGAGGCAGGACGCCGATCGGATCGCCGAGCAGGAATCCAAAGCGCGCGTGCAGCTCGCCAAAAGCCTCGACATCAAATCTCAGCCAAAGCGCGCCGCGCTGTTGCCAAGCTTCAGGCCAAACGCTTACCTCTTGCTCACCGCTCAAAGCATTCGGCAAGACGGTACGACGCTAGATGCGGAAAACCATCTTGAGACGGCACTGCTGTTCAATGGGGAAGATCACCTCGCATGGTGGGCAAAGGCTGTCATCCGGCGCTTGCGCAATGTGGAAGAAGAGGAACGGCAAGAGCTGTTGAACGCGCATTATCTTGCTCCGCTGGAGCCCGCGCTCAGGGCGGAGAGCTTCCTTAGCCAGACGCAACCGCTCGGCAAGGATCCCAGCCCAATACTCAAGCCGCTGGAAGATGCCCCGGAGCAGTTCGTGGAGGTGGCATGCCTGCTGATCGATCTGGGGTTGATCCAAGAAGCCTCTCGCTGGCTGGACGAGGCTATCCGCCATGAAGACTTGCCCATGCTGCGCTACTTGCAGGCCTCTCTCCTGCAGGGCACGCGGATGTCGGTCGATGCCGCCGAGCACGTGCGTGTCGCTTCGGCCATGCCGCTCAAGCCGCCGTTCCCATACCGCGCCGTCGAGCTGGACGCCCTGGACAGCCTGCAGCGAGCATTTCCGCAGGACCCTCGTTTAGCTGATTACCTGATCCTCGCGAGGACGTTTGGCCAGAAGCTTCTCTGACGCGACGCGACCTCACGGCCGCTCGAATACGGCTAGGGCATTGGGCCAATCGACGGTCATTCGGAAGTACTTGAACGCCGAGCCACCAAGCGCGCCTTCGGTCGGTTGGTCCATCCACTGCGCCATGTATTGATGGAAGGCCTTGTCTTGCTGCACCGAGAACCAGACGGGACCAACTTCAAAGCCTCCAAGTGTGATCTTAGGGACGCGGAGCATGAGCTGTCCGGTCATCGTTTTAGCGGTGATCACCTTCCATTCCGGGTGCTTGGCGTGCCAGCGCTCGTAAACGCTTTTGGCGAGAAACGAGGTTGCACGGTTGCCGGGCCGGCGGTCGTCGATGTCTTTCAGGGCCTCGTCGCTCAATACGTTGGTGGCGCCGCTGTCCAGCAGAAAGCTCAGCGTCTCGCCGTCGATCGTCGCTTCGATCCTTGCGAAATCCGTGTTGCGGTTGCCTTTGGCGTCAGTTTGAAAATACAGCTTGGCTTCATGCTGGGGCTGGTGCTTCGGCAAATCGCCGGGCGCTCGCCAGAGAAGCCGCTTGCGGTGGTAGTCAAAGGTCCAGACGCGACCGCCGAACCATTGCTGGCCAAGCATGCCGTCCATGTTTTCACCCATCTGTTCTATCGTCTTGCGAGGGACCAGATAGAAAGTGGCATCTATCGGTGGCGGAATCGACGAATCGTCTCTGAATGCCGGGAAAGGAGCCGTTTTGTCTGTTCCGTCGGCGGTGGCCGTCAGGCCCAATTGCTGTGCAACGTCCTCGGCGAGGATCAACCCACCGGCGGAGTCCGTAAAGAGCCTCAGCTTCTTGCCGCTCACGGTCGTGGGGGTGGCGATAAACCGATGTTCGAAGTACTCGGTCGGGAGTTGGACCGGGTGTCCGGGCGTCGGTTCAATTGGAGTCGTGAAGAGTGACAGGAGCGCAGCAACGAGCATGCATCTCGATTATGACGATGCACCAGAGCAGGGCTGGAGCAAGCCGGCCTCAAAGGGGTCGAATTGATCGGCGAACGATCTCAATCAGCTCACCTTTTGAAATCTTTCCCGAGGCGACGCCTTCGGTTACTTCTGCAGCTTTGTCTGGTTGTAGCTCCAGATCGAATCCGTTTCTGGCAAGGAACACGTCGGCAGCCCGTAGGGCGACACGCTTGTTCCCGTCAATGAATCCGTGATTATTCGCGAGGTTGTACCAATAGGTCGCCGCGATTTCCTCCAAGGTGGTGCACAGGAACTGGCCACCAAAGGTCTGTTGAGCCGCAAGGGCTGCACTTTCCACGAGTCCTAAGTCTCGGGTTCCGTGCGCACCTCCGTATAGGTCAATGCCTCTCGCGTGCAAGAAAACGACGTCCTCGACGGTGAGGAACAGAATCTCTTCAGGAAGCTTCATTTGGCCAAGCGTTTGTAGGCCTTGGAGAACTTCTTGTCTGAGCGGTCAGACGCCTCTTCGATGCTAATCGGTCTTCGCAGGATAATTTGGCCGTCAGCGAACTGCACATCTACGGCGTCGGACACGCCAAGATGCTCCCGCATGTCCCGCGAAAGGATCAGGGCAACGCTGTTCCCAGTCTTGACCAGAGGTCGTCTCATGTGTATATTATATACGAACAATGTTTGGACATTATTCTACTTGGCTGCGATGGATTCAGTTTGAGGCTCATACGCGCATACGAAGACCCTCGAACGGATTGCGTAGCGGGCGCGGACTGCCGGGCAAGTCAGAACTTCTACTATCTCGGCCCCTGTGACAGGCCGGCTACAGGACGGCCGCGAGATCCTTCAGCGCGCAAACGTCACCGGGCGGTAGCAAGCTCCCGCACCTCGGCCGGCACCTTCAGATGCCGCTCCCACCATCCCAGGATCTCGCCCAGCCGGTGCAGGCGCAGATCGGGCGGGCCCGAGCGAGACAGCCCGTGCGACGTCGTCGACGGATAGCGCACGAAACGAGACTCGATGCCTTGCATCTGCAGCGCCACGAACACTTCTTCGCCCTGCTCCACGTTGCACCGAAGATCGCCTTCCGAGTGAATGATCAGCGTCGGCGTCTTCACGTTCTTGAACCAGGAGATCGGTGACATGCGCCAGAGCTCGCGGATGTCTTCCAGGTCGCCCCAAGGCGTGCCCTTGAAGTAGTCGTCCTTGTTGAATGGGAAGTCGCTGTTGCCGGCCATGGAGACCATGTTCGAGACGCACCGGTCGGTAACCGCAGCCTTGAACTCGTCGGTGTGGCCGATCACCCAATTGGTCATGTAGCCGCCATAGCTGCCGCCGATGACGCCCATCTGGCCGGGGTGGATGTAAGGCTGGTGCTGCATCCAGCGCGTGACGGTCTGGATGTCTTCCCAATCCTTATTCCCCCAATCGCCCTTGATGGCGGCGCAATGCTCCTCGCCGTAGCCCTTGGAGCCTCGAGGGTTGGTGTAGACGACCACATAGCCGGCAGCCGCCAAAACCTGGAACTCGTGGAAGAAGGTCCAGCCGTATTGCGTGTGCGGGCCGCCATGGATCTCGAGCACGGCCGGGTAGCGGCGCGGCTCCATATAGTTGATCGGCTTCATGACCCAGGCGTGGAGCTGCGAGCCATCGGTGGATTCGAGCCACAGTTCCTCGGGCTCGCTAAGCTTTACTTGCTCGTGAAATGCGCCGTTGAAATGCGTGAGCACGCGCGGGACCATGCGCCCTGTGCCGAGCTCGGGCTCTACGACGGCGACTTCGGGCAGCTTCAAAGTGTTGCCGTAGATCGCGCCGAAGCGCCGGCCGTCGTTCGAGACATTGCCAACGCCCACGAAATCCTTGCCTTCCGTGAGCAACGTGACGCCACCTTTCTTCGCATCGACGAAGCCGATTTGGGTCTCGCCGTGCCAGCCGATGGACGCGTAGACGCCACTGTTGTCGGGCGCCCAGAAGATCGTTGCGCCGAAGGCCGCTTCCTTCGTGTCGCTGAGCGTTGCGACCTCGATGTCGTAATCCGTACCGCCGGTCAGGTCCTTGCGCTCGCCGCCATTCGCGCTGACGAGGAATAGGTGAGAGTTGCGCGTTCCCCAGGGATCGTGCTCGTCCTCATTGCCCGTGTAGGCGAGCAACTTGCCGTCGGGCGACCACTTGATCTCGCTCTTGCTGCCTTTGGGAAGTCCCTCTAGCTGCCACGCCTGGCCGTCCAGAGTCACGCGGTAGATCTGATCGTTGGGCGGATCGGCAAGCGGTCGCGGCTGGGCGGAATGGACGACCGCCAGCTCTTGTGAGTTGGGATTCCAGTCGAAGTTATATTCGCCGAGCGGGGAGCGATCGTACAGCAGCTCGTGATGGCCGGACGCCACGTCCACGATGTATAGCTTGTAACGGGCCATGCCAAAGTAGCCATCGCCGTCCATGCGGTACCACATGTCGGTGACCACCCAGGGGGGCGTGCTCTGGCCCTTTTCCTCGCGCTCTTTCTTGGCTTTATCGGTGCGTTGGGGGTCTGTTTCGCGGAACACGACGGCGAGCTTCGTGCCGTCTGGGGACCACTTGAAGCTCTCGATGGAGCCGTCGGGAAACATCGTGAGTTTGTGCCCTTCGCCGCCGGAGGTTGGGATGAGGAAAATCTGGTCGCTCGGTTCCTCGCGGCCGCTGGTGAAGGCGATCTGCGTCCCGTCTGGCGACCAACGCGCTGACCCGCAGCTTTTTTCGCCCTGGGTCCACTGCACGACTCGGCCTTCCGTGTCGACCGTGCAGACATGAGTGAGATACTTATTTTTCTCGGTGATGACCTTCTTGGAGAAAAGCACGCGATCGCCATCCGGGCTGATCTGCGGGTCTCCCACGAAGACGAACCTGAGGAGATCCTCGGGCTCGATGGGGCGCTTGGGCATAGTAGGTGGAGATTACCGCTCTACGGAACTGTAGGCCCGCTCGGTCACGGTCTCCGTGCCATTCTCAGGTGGTGTCGGGAGCCGGACGGAGGGTGAGCGTTGTCGGGTGTAGCGGGAGCGGGAAATCAACGTTTGGCCGCGCACTGCACGAGCGCCTGGGTTATCGGCTGGTTGAGCTCGACGCGCTCTACCACGGACCGAATTGGGAGCCGGCAACGACTGAAGAATTCAGGGCCAAGGTTGCAGACGCGACCTGTGCGGAGCCTTGGATCGTGGACGGCAACTACCTCACGGTCCGAGATCTGACCTGGGGCCGAGCGGACACGATCATTTGGCTGGATTATTCCTTCCCAGTGTGCTTCTCACGCGTGGTGCGTCGCACTTTCCGGCGTTGGTGGCGGCGCGAAGTGCTTTGGAACGAAAACAGGGAGAGACTCTGGTGGCACTTCTTCAGGCGAGATTCTTTGTTTCTTTGGGTGATGAAGACGCACCGAAGCAAGCGCCAGAGATACGCGGGCGTCTTTGCATCGCCGGAATCTCAAAACAAGACTTTGCTTCGGTTCGAAACTTCGGCCGAGGCGCAGGAGTGGCTGGATACGTTGCAGCCGCATCCCGAACCGCCGCTCGCTGACAGCGTCCAAATCCAGGCATGACCGCTGAGATCGTGTCCATCGAAAGGAGTTGATGGCGCGGTCTCAGATTGGGCTTGATGGGCCAGATATCCGGCTCGCGTACACTTAGAGCGTGGAGCGCGACGTACCCGTTCTGTTCTATCGGGAAGGCGAGCAATGGGTCGCCCAAGCCATCGGGGTCGAAGTGTCCAGTTTCGGGGACACCTTCGAAGAAGCTACCGCAGCCATCACCGAGGCTCTCGAGCTTTACTTTGAGGACGAGGAGCCGGGACCAGCGATCAACGAGGTCCGCATCGAACACCTTCATGTCAAGGCCGTATAGCAGCCGAGAAATCATAGGTGTATTGCGGCTCGCGGGTTTTGAGGAAGTCAGCCAACGCGGCAGCCACTTAAAATTGCGAAAGGCAGGAGAGTCGCCAAGAACCGTGATTGTCAAACATCCTGCCGCTTCTGTTCCCGTCGGTACTTTCGCTTCGATCTTGAAACAAGCCGGGATGACGCGTAAGGAATTTGAGGATCTTCTCGACTGACGCCGAAAATCGCTTGTGGAGACATTCGGATGATTTTCGCAGGAGAACCGCCGCTCGCTGACCGCGTCAAAATCCAGGCATGACCGCCGAGATCGTGTCGATTGGCAACGAGCTGATGGACGGCTTCACCGTCGATACGCATGCCGCGACCATGTCGCGCATGCTGGCCGAATGCGGGGTCGATCTCAACTATCGGCAGACGGTTCGCGACGATTGGGAGCCGCTGGTGGCGGCGCTGAAGGAAGCGCTGAGTAGGTCCGACATCGTGATCACCATCGGAGGCCTTGGACCCACCGGCGATGACCTTACGCGTGAGGCCATCGCGGAGGCGCTGGGCGAGAAGCTGGTCCTCGAGTCCGCTTTCGAAGAGCGGCTGAAGAAGTTCTTCGAAGATCGCAAGATGACGTATACGGAGCATCAGCGAAAGCAAGCGATGCGGCCGGAATGCGGGCAGTTGATCGAGAACTCGAACGGAACCGCGCCCGCGCTCCTGTGCGAAAAGGACGGAAAGACGGTCATCGCGTTGCCAGGACCCAAGGGAGAGTTCGTTCCGTTGGCCGAGGGCTTCGTTCGAGACCACTTGTGTTTGAAAGCGCAAGGCGGGGTTATTGCGTCGCGAACCCTCAAGCTTTGCGGCATCGGGGAGAGCCAGGCGGAAACGCGGATTAAAGAGCTTATGTATCAGGACAACCCCAGGGTCGCGCCTTATGCGCAGCCGGCGGAGGTGCATCTGCGGATCACCGCCAAGGCCAAGACGCGCGAGGAAGCCCTGAAACTGATCGAGCCAACGGAGCGGAAGATCCGAGAGATCTTGGGCGACCACGTCTTCGGTGTTGACAATACGACGCTCGAGGAATCGGTGCTCGACCTTCTGAAGGCAAGAGATGAGAGCGTTGCGGTGGCGGAGAGCTTAACCGGCGGCGAGCTGGGCGCGCGGTTTTCAAATGTGGTGGGGGCAAGCGACAAGTTTCGGGGTGGCGTGATCTCCTACGCCACCGACGTCAAGGAGCTCTTGCTCGGAGTCAAGCACGAGACGCTCGAGAAGTACGGCCCTGTGAGCGAGCAAACAGCTCGAGAGATGGCGCTTGGCGCTCGAGAGAGGATCAAGGCAGCGTACGGCGTTTCTCTAACGGGGAATGCGGGACCTACGAGCGATAAGGATCAAAAGCCGATTGGTCTGGTTTACATCGGGATCGCGGGGCCGAAAGGCATCGCTT
>JAXDKF010000189.1:0-7809 GCA_034667265.1 Fimbriimonadaceae bacterium | reverse complement strand
CTGGAGACCGGGCGCACGCACCAGATCCGGGTGCATCTCCGCGCAGTTGGGCATCCCGTGGTGGGTGACGCCTTGTACAACTCGCAGAAGTCTCCATTGCCTCTCCAGCTCCACGCCGCCCTTGTCTCGTTCGATCACCCGGTGACCGGCGAGAGAGTTTCGGTCTATGTAGAACCGCCGGAAGATTTCGTTGGCAAGGAGCTCGTCACCCGCGAGCGTCTCGTCAAACCGCAACACCGGAAGACGGCCGCACAGTAGCGCGTAAACTCGCCCTATGCGCATTGGAGTGTTCGACTCGGGCTTAGGGGGACTCCTCGTAGCTCAGTCGATCATTCGGCGCCTCCCGGAATACGACTACCTGTATCTGGGCGACACGAAGCGCGTTCCCTACGGCAACCGGTCGCAGGAAACGATCCACGAATTCGTCGCGCAGGCGCTGGACTACCTCTTTAGCCGCGACTGCCAGCTCATCGTCCTCGCTTGCAACACGGCGTCGGCGGAGGCGCTTAGGAAGAGCCAGCAGGAATATCTCCCGCGCAACTATCCGGACCGCCGCGTCCTCGGCGTGGTTATTCCGATGGCTGAGGCCGCGATCGAGGCTGCCCGCGGGCCGGTCGCAGGCGCGCCCACGAAGGAAGGAGCACGGATCGGCGTCATCGCCACTACCAGCACCGTGGAGTCCGGCGCCTATGTGCGAGAGCTCAACCGCGCGCAGCCGGGCACGAGCGTCATCCAGAATGCGACCCCTCTCCTGGTGCCGCTCGTGGAGAACGATGGCCTTGAATACGTAGACGCAATGCTTGACGACTATCTGGAGCCGCTCAAAAGGCAAGAGATCGAGAGCCTGATCCTCGGTTGCACGCACTACGCGGCGCTCAAAGAGCACATCCGGTCAAAGTTGAATGTGCCGGTCCTCTCGCCCGATGAGGTCGTTCCTGAGAAGCTCGCCGATTATTTGGAGCGCCATCCGGAGATCGAGTCGAAGTTGGCAAAGACCGGTGAGCGCATATACGAGGTGACTGACCTCACATCCAGCTACCAGGACCTCGCCCGGCGCGTGGCCGGGGAAGACGTCGAGCTGAAGCTGACATCGCTATAACTACAAGCCGCTACTGTCAATGCGGAGATGTCCGGATCGATAACTGGTCACTGGTCACTGGTCACCCTTCGCCACGCTATCCTTTACCCGTGTCCATCGCTCACGTCGAGATCAGTCGCGAGAACCTGCTCCACAACCTGAAGCAGCTCCGCAGCCTCCAACCGAAGGCCAAGGTTGGCGCGGTCATCAAGGGCAACGCGTACGGGCACGGGCAGAACCAGGTCGCCCAAGTCCTGGAGAGCGAGGTCGACCTTTTCCTGCTCGACGACTTGGACGAGCTCCGCTATCTGCGCCAGGTCAGCAACAAGCCCGTCATGCTCCTTGGCTACGTTCCCTCGGAGGATCTGGAGGAGGCTGTGATGCTCGAGGCGACACTGGCCTTCTATGATCCGCAACGCCTGCCCACGCTGCAGCAGGCATCCAAAACGCTCAACCGCCCGGCCAAGGTGCATCTGAAAATCGACGCGATGCTTGGACGGCAGGGCGTTGTCCCACGCGATCTACCCGCCGTCATCCAGGAGCTGCAGCGACATCCAAAGGTGCAGGTCGAGGGCGTTTACGCACACTTCGGAAACATCGAGGACACCACCGACCTCAGCCACGCACAGGCGCAAGTCGAGATGTTCGAAGAAGCCGTGGACATACTTTGCCAAGCCGGATATCGAGACCTCTCCCGGCACATGTCCTCCACGTCCGGCATGATGGTGCACGAACGCCAGGCCAAGAAGAACGACATCGTCCGTCTGGGCATTGGGCTCTACGGGCTTTATCCGTCAGAGGCGCTGGGCCGGTCTTTCCAGGACCTCGAACTGCGCCCAGTGATGCGTTGGGTTACTAAGCTTGCGCAAATCAAAATGTTGCCGGTTGGGCATCCTGTAGGCTATGGCCTCACCTATTTCACCTCTCGCGAGACGCGGATCGGCATCGTGCCCCAGGGCTATGCGGATGGCTTCGACCGCGGACTTTCGAGCGCCGGCGATGTGTTGGTGCGAGGCAAGCGTTGTCCTGTAATCGGCCGCGTCGCGATGAATATGTTCGCGATCGATTTGAATGGCGTGCCGGACGCCGAGCCGGAGGACGAAGTGCTCCTCTTGGGTGACCAGGCCGGGCAACGTATCACTGCTGAGGAAGTCGCGAGAAGGATCGGCACGATTAACTACGAGATCGTCACCCGCGTCTCGCCATTGCTCCCGCGAGTCGTTGTCTGACCGGGCGCATACCGCAAGAGCGTTTCCCTCCGGCCATTTACGATTTACCATTTACGATTTACGTAAACTGCCCCCATGAGCCAAATGATTAACTTTGATTCTGGAGACGAGAGATACGAAGGCTATCTGGCCGTAGCCAACAAGGGACGTGGCCCCGGCGTGATCGTGATCCAGGAGTACTGGGGCCTGGTCGATCACATCAAGAACGTTGCCGACCGGTTTGCCGCCGAGGGCTTCACCGCCTTGGCGCCGGACCTCTACAGAGGCAAGCAGACGACCGATCCAGGCGAGGCCGAAAAGCTCATGATGGCGCTGGACATCGACCACGTGGCCGAGGTCCTCGCCCGCGGGGCTCAATGGCTGGCGGAGCACGAGGCGGTCAGCAGCACGCACGTGGGAGTCGTGGGATTCTGCATGGGCGGTCAGCTCGCTCTCTTCGGCGCCTGCCTGAGCGATCACATCGGCGCCTGTGTCGACTTCTATGGCATCCATCCCAAGGTTGAATGCAATCTCCGCGAGCTGAACGCGCCTGTGCTGGGGATCTTCGCGGAACGCGATCACTTCGCCACGCCGGAAGCGGTTAAGCACCTCGACCAAGAGTTGACGAAGCTGAAGAAACCTCACGAGTTCATCACGTATCCGGGCACGGATCACGCGTTTCTGAACGATAGTCGGCCGGAGGTCTACAACCCACAGGCTGCCGCCGACGCCTGGAAACGCACCATCGAGTTCCTGCGGAAGCACCTGCCCGAAACAAAAGCATGAATCTGTGTAGTCGTTGCTCCGCGGCTCCGCGTTCTCCGCGTCTCAGCGTGAAACTTTGAGCGACTTAGCTGAGGGCCCTGGAGCCGCCCATAATTCGGTCAGTGCCCGCTGACTTCCGATCCTTCGCGCCTGGAGACCTGTCGCAGGACGACGCTTACGCGGTGCTCGTCGCGGCCATCTCGCCACGGCCGATCGCTCTCGTGAGCACGATGAGCCCGGAAGGGAAACCCAACCTCGCGCCGTTCAGCTTCTATATGGCCGGCGGGGTGAGCCCGTTGAGCCTCGCCTTTTCCCCGACGGACGGCCCACACGGACCCAAGGACACCCTAACCAACGTCAATGAAACGGGCGAGTTCGTGGTCAATACGGTGCACCGTGCGATGGCCGACGCCATGAACGCCTCGAGCTTCGGCTACGGCTCAGGGGTGTCCGAGTGGAAGGCGGCCGGCTTAACCATGCTCCCGAGCGTCGACGTCCGACCCTATCGAGTGGCCGAGAGCTTGGTCCAGTTCGAATGCCGACTGTTCCAGGTGATCCGCCACGGCGGCGGCATAGGCGCGGCCAACTATGTGATCGGTGAGGTCGTGCGAATGCACGTGAGCACCGGAATCTGGGCGAACCTCGTGGACCTGCGCCTCCTCGCGCGCATGGGCGGCCCTCGATACCTGGATGCGGAAGAGCTCGAGATATTCGATCTCCCCCGCCCAACGACGCCAGCAGTTCCGGAAGAAGGGTAGAGAGATGACCATCACCGACGACCGGACGTCCGTTTACCAGCCCCGCGTATACTAAACGACCTAGAATCAGGCGAAACCTTAACAGCGTGGTTCAATGCCGCCCCGCTTAACGTCTGTAACTTCGCGGGACTCCTCGCGCCCTAACTCATGCGTCTAAAACGCGTCCGCATATTCGGGTTCAAGACCTTCGCCGACCGTGCCGAGTTCGACATCGATGGCGGCATCGTGGCCGTCGTCGGCCCGAACGGCTGTGGCAAGTCCAACCTCGTTGACGCCATCCTTTGGGGCCTCGGAGAGGGAAGTGCCAAGCACATCCGCGCCCAGTCGGGCCAGGACGTCATCTTCAACGGCAGCTCCCGCCGTAAGCCCGTCGGTTTCGCCGAGGTCACACTCCTTTTCGACAACGAGGACGGCTCCCTCCCAATCGACACCCCAGAGGTCACGGTCTCGCGGAGGATCACCCGATCCGGCGACAGCGAATACAGCATCAACCGCAAATCTTGCCGCCAACGAGACGTCTACGAGCTTCTGGCGGACAGCGGCCTGGGACGATCCGGCTACGCCATTGTCGGGCAAAAAGAGATCGATCAGGCACTCGCCGCTTCCCCCGAAGACCGCCGCTCGTGGGTGGATGAGGCAGCCGGGGTTCAACGCTATCGCACTCGCAAGATCGAATCCCAAAGGCGGCTTGCCGCAGCACAGCAGCATCTTCAGCGCGTGACCGACATCCTGCGCGAGCTAGAAGTTCAACGCGAGCCCTTGCGCCAGGAAGCCGAGGTCGCCAAGAGGTACCGATCCGTTCACGACAGCCTGCGAGCCATTGAGGTTGGACTGCTGGTCAAGGAGCTCTCGCAAGCCGTAAAGGATGTGACGGAGAATGCGGCGCAGATAGAGAAATCCCAAAAGATCGCCACTGACGAGAACAAGCGCGCCGATAAAGCCGAGACCCGGACGCACCAGATTGGGAACGAGGCGGCCGATCTAGAAAACCAGATCGAGATGCTCTGGTCCGTGCAGCAGCGCGGCCTCATGGCCCAGGAGCGAGCCGAGGCTGACCTCAAGCTTGCCGCGCAAAGACTTTCCAGCCTGGCCGACCATGAGCTCGCTCTGGATCAAGAGGCCTCTCAGATCGAGCAACGGCTCGCGGACGCCATCGCCGAGCTGGAAGTGCTCAAGGCGGAAGTCGCGACCGAGCAACAAGCACTCGAGCGTCTGCGCCTGGAATGCGGCGGCGCAGGAGATGAGGCTAAGAAGCTAGCGGCGGAAGCCGGCGCGATCGAGAAGGAGCTTACGAAGGCCCGCGAGCTGCACGCCCGGAAGATGCGGCTCGAGGCGGAAGCGGCTCACCGAGAAGACAGAGTGAAGCTCGCGAAGAGGGAGCTCGCGGGGATCGATTCGGGCCTGCCAGACCTAGACGCCGCCCTGCAAGAAGCGCTCAAAGTTTTAGAGGCAGCCACCACCAAAGTACAAGTCGCGCGCGACAATCTCCAGAAGGTTGACAAGGATCTTGTTGAGCTTCGCCGCGAGGACGACGAGAGCGCCGCGGAAACCCGCAAGCTTCTCACGGAGAGAGCCTCCCTCGAGGGTCGCATTCGGGGCATCGAGGCGACGATCGAAAGCCATGAAGGGCTCGCACACGGTTCTCGCGCGGTGCTGGAAGCCGTGGAGAAAGGCGCGCTAAAGGGCGAGTACACGCCGGTCGGCGAAGCGGTGGAAACGGGCAAGGAGCACGCCCTCGCCATCGAGACTGCACTCGGTGCATCCGTAAACGATCTGATCGTCAAAACGGATTCCGAGGCAAAGGCGGCCATCGCCTATCTGAAGGAAAACCGCGCCGGCCGCGCGACGTTCCAACCGATCCCTCTGATGCGCCCTGTAGAGCCCACCGCCGATCTCAAGAAACTCCTGAAGGAATCCGCAGTTGTCGGCAGGGCCAGCGAGCTGGTCGAGTGCCAGCCTGAGTACCGCCCGGTCATCGAAAGCCTCTTGGGCCGCGTGTTGATCGTCGAGGACATCGACAGCGCGTTGAAGTTGGCCAAGACGCATGGCTGGAGCCGTCTAGTAACGCTGGACGGCGAGGTCGTGCACAGCGCCGGCGGCGTCACCGGTGGCCGCACCAACAAGGTGGGCTATGGATTGGTGCAGAGAAAGGCCGATTTGGCCGAGCTGAACTCCACGCTGCAAAAGCTCGCAAAGGACGTTAAGAAGGCGGAGCAAGCGGGAGAGGCGCGATCCGCAAAGCGCGAAAAACTAGATGCCCAGCACAAGGCCCTGCTGGACCAGATCAAGGCGCTTTCGCAGGAGGCCGACGAAGCAAAGGAATTCCACTCGCGGCTCTACGATGAGCACCAGTCGACGGTTCGAAGCAAAGCTCGGATCGAGCAGGACATCGCGACTCTAACTGCCCAATCCAAGGAAGAAGTAGAAGACGTAAACGTCGCCGAGATTGAGACCCGCCGAGACGAAATACTGCGTGCGCTGGCAGCCAAGAGCAGTGACGCGGAGAGCGCCGAAGAGCGCCTGCGGGATGCCGAAGGCAGACTGCGCCAGTCGCAGATCCGCTATGAAGGCGGGCAGCGTCGCGTCGCTACTGCCAACGAGGCGGAGTCGCATCGCAAGAAGCGCCTCACCACCCTCGGGCCGGAGCGCGAGAAGCTCCTTCGCGACATCACCCATTTCGAGAAGATCCGCGCGAAGGCTCAGGGCGACCGCGAGGATTCTGAGAAGCGGCTAGAAACGATCAAGGCCAAGAAGCACACGCTGATGGAAGAGGCCCATCGCCTCGGCGAAGAGTCTCGTCAGGCGCGAGCCAACGCCGTCGCCGTAACGGACACTATTCACCGTGCGGAGTTGGCGCGTGCAAGGGCGGAATCGAAGAGGGCCGCAGCCGTCGAAAGACTCCTGGAGGAGTACGGAATCTCGGAAGAGGAAGGCCTGGCCCAGGAGGGACAGGTAGAAGTTCCGTCCGATGCGGCCATGCTCGTCGGCCGCCTCAGAAAGGAATTGAAGGCCATGGGACCGGTAAACCTCGGAGCCATCGAGGCGTTCGACCGGCTCACAGAGCGGTGCGACGAGCTCACGGGGCAAAAGGACGATATCGAGGGCGGTATCGACCAGGTGCGCGCGAGCATAGCGGAGATGGACAAGCTCACTCGCGAGAGATTTATCACCACCTTCGAGCAAGTCCAGGTCGCTTTTGCGGAGCTGTTCACCCGGCTGTTCAGCGGCGGCACCGGGCAGCTCTCCTTAACAGACCCAAGCAGCGTGCTCGAGAGTGGAATCGATATCGACGTCACGCTTCCCGGCAAAAAGAAGCAGCGGCTGGAGCTCCTCAGCGGCGGCGAAAGAGCGCTCTGCGCATGCGCATTCCTCTTCGCCCTCTTGAAAGTTAAGCCAAGCCCGCTCGTCGTACTCGACGAGGTGGATGCGCCCCTCGACGGCCGCAACGTGGAGCGGTTCGTCGGCCTGTTGCGGGACTTCTCGGAAGTCACTCAGTTCATCGTCGTCACGCACAACCCAACCACCATCGAGTCCTCGCCAGTGTGGCTAGGCGTAACGATGCAGGAGCCCGGTGTTTCCACCTTGGTGCCCACCCGAATGGCTATGGGCGGCGCGCCGGCACCGGTTACGCGAGCGGTCATTCAGATGCCCGAGCTCGCCGCCATCGAAGCCTAAGGCGATCCAAGAGGCGGCAGCGCTCGGTTCGCAAACTGGCGGCTTGGCGGCCATGCCGACCAGTACCCCGGCCACCATGTGGATTGACCGGCGTCGTTCCTCAAGAACAGCGTGTTGCCGTTGGCGATCAGCTGCTGCGCGTAGACGATGCCGGTGTTAGGAATCGGGGTTAGAACGTTGACTTGGACGATGTCTCCGGGATTAAGAGTGAAGTCCTGTCGCTCGATGTACCACCGTGGGCCGAGATAGACCGTTTGCTGCTGGTTGATGCCCGTGTTCACGATCATGAACACGTCATTGCCGCGCACTTCAAAGCTGTCGACCG
>JAXDKF010000188.1:0-5958 GCA_034667265.1 Fimbriimonadaceae bacterium | reverse complement strand
CTGCAACACTAGAATAACCAATAACAGAAGGGCCACGATGGAGCGCGTCTCTTTCCAGGACGCGGCAAACAGCACGAGCAGCAACGCCAAAGCCGAGGTGCCAAGAGTAAAATCATTGCAAATCCTCACGGTCTGGCAAACACCGTCCATTTGCCCCAGCACGTATGCGATCTTTAACACTTGCCCGCAGTACTCGGAGGCAATTCTCGATACCTGGTCCGCATCGATCAGTGATGTTCGAAGAAGGGAGGTCAAGCTACTACCAACCCTGGCAACAAGCACCTCTCGGTGAAAGTTAACACGCTGGCGCATGTCACCCTCATCTGGAACGAAGACACGGAATTGCCCAACGGCCCCGCCAAGCATGACGGCGGTTGCCGCTGTCGGGAGGGCTGCGGCACTCAGAATCTCATCCCACGCCATACCTATCCGCTCAGAACCTGCTCCTTGATGAGGGAACTGTCAGTCATTTCTGGATACGTTGTATATACATATTGCAGGATCGCCTGGAGGGGTGCTTTGGACAGGCGGCTCTTGAAGTCCTGAAAGATCTTTCTTTCCTTGGTACTGAGGGAATCGTACACGTTCTTGGTCCACTCTTGACCCTTGTCTGTAAGGCTGAAACACTCCTCCTGATACATTCGAGCATCCGTCCCCTCCATGTCCGCGCCCGAGACATCTACCCATTTGTCCCACTCTGCGGAAGCCTCTGTGGAGGCACTTTCGGTGGAAGCTAACGATTCGATGAAGCCTCTCAGCTGAAAGAACGTCAAGTCGTCGTAGATTTGGGTGGAGAAAGGCCCAAAGTTCCATCCAAAAAAGTCGTAAAAATTCTCAGGGGTGATGTCGCCTAGCGATCTCATGGCGGGCAGAACTTCTTTCCTGAACAGGAAGAGCATCTTAACTAAGCGAGTCCTTCCGCAGATTCGTTCGTTGAAGCTCCCCTCGGAGCCCGGGGAATACAGCATCAGGAGCAGGACGTCCTTTTTATTCGCTACCTTCACGATGTCAACTCTTTGCTGTTGTGCGTAGACATATGTCTACGCATTATATGTCACCCAAAATCAGCCTTTCCTTAAGGACGGTTGAAAACTCGAGTAGTTGTGCAGCCAGCTCGGGCCGTTCAGAGTTTCTCTGGTCAGTTGACGGTGATGTAGTACTCGTCCTGGATCGGCCCGCGAGACACGCGCTCGTGGCCGGCCACGTAGATCGTAAGCTCCGCGTACTTCTCCATATCAAGAGAGAATTGGGCAACGCCATCCTTGTCCGTCGTCTTCGGCTCGAGCGCGACCCCTTCCACCACCGCGTGCAGTTGCAGCGACACGTCCGCCGCTGGCTTTGGACTCCCATCCGTTTCCAAAATATGAACAACCACAGTGCGATGCATGCCTTACCATGGTAATTAGTTTTGAACCTGAAAGGCAAGTGCGTTTCCAAAATGCGCAATTTAACGATTGTCACTGTCGCATGTTGCAATATTGTCGCTCGCGCTTCACGAATTATCCTCCCTGCACCTTCGTTTTCTAACGGCTGTAGAATCTCTGCATGGTCCTAAGTCTTATCGCCTTTGCCTTTGCGAGTCGCGCCGTTCTTGTCGTTGGACCCAGGGACTTTGAGGGCGCAGAGGCGCCCTACGCGGCAGTCAGCAACACAGGCGTCATCTGCGTCGCGTTCGGCGCTGGCGATGGCCTCTATTTGAGTCAGTCCCGCAATCTCGGCAAGACGTACGAGAAGCCTCGCCGGATCGGGACTGCGCCCAAGGTCATGCTTGGCATGCGCCGAGGTCCACGAATCACCGCGACCAACGATTCCATCGTGGTCTCCGCGATCTCGGAAGGCAATCTCCTGGCTTGGAAGTCCAACGACCGCGGCGAGAGCTGGATCGGACCAGCCCAAGTCAACGACATGCCGGACTCAGCAAGGGAGGGGCTTCACGCTATGGACGCAGTCGGCTCGCGAGTGGTCTGCGCTTGGCTCGACATGCGCGAAAAGGGCACACAGATCTACGCGGCCGTTTCCGACGACGGTGGCGAGAACTGGAGCTCGAACATGCAGGTTTATAAGTCGCCCGGGGGCAGTGTTTGCGAGTGCTGCCATCCGTCGGTGGACATCGATGCGAATGGCGTCATCCGCGTCATGTTCCGCAATTCGTTGAACGGCAATCGGGACATGTACGTGGTGGAGGGAAGAGACATCGATGGGGTGGCGCTCAATTCCGGCCCAAGCGCGCAGGAGGGCATCACGTGGGGCAAGGCGAGAGTCATCGGTAAGGATCATTGGAAACTAGACCGGTGTCCCATGGACGGTGGCGCGATCAGCTCGGACGACCAGGCGCACGTTTGGACGATCTGGCGCCGCAACACCACGATCTATCGAACCCTTGTAGGATCGCCCGAAGAGAAGATGGGCGTAGGCGTGCAACCTTGGATCTACGCGAAGGGCGGCGCCTACGGCGTGTATCTGAAGGCCCGCCCGGGTCCTATGATGGTCCTCAAGGGTACCGATGCCGCGCGTCAGATCGCTCCGATGGCGGACGATCCGATGGTAGCCGGTCCTGTTTCGGGCTCGGGTCCAGTCGTTGCGGTGTGGTCGACGCCTAAAGGCGAGATCTGGACCGAGGTCCTTGGCGGTATCGAATAGGCGCGTGGTCCTAGGCGCTGGCTCTATCCGGACGGATAATGAACGCATCGCATCCTAAAGGAGGCAATGCTAATGTCACTGCAACTCGGCGACACGGTTCCCGACTTCACGCAGGACTCCACCGAGGGCCCAATCAATCTGTTCGATTACGCCGGCGACGGCTGGGTGATCCTTTTCAGCCACCCGAAGGACTTCACCCCGGTCTGCACGACCGAGCTCGGCGCGGCGGCCAAGCTCAAGCCGGAGTTCGACAAACGCGGCGTCAAGATGATGGGTATCAGCGTGGACACGCTGGAGAGCCATCGAGGCTGGCTGCAGGACATCCAGGACACGCAGGGCGTGGCTTTGAACTTTCCGCTCCTGGCCGACCACGATCGAAAGGTTGCCAATCTCTACGAGATGATCCACCCGAACTCGGACAACGTTTTCACGGTCCGCTCGGTATTCATCGTCGATCCCCAGAAGAAGCTGCGGCTGACGCTCACCTATCCGGCGCCGACGGGCCGCAATTTCGAAGAGATCTTGCGGGTTGTCGATGCCCTTCAGCTCACGGATAAGTACAAGGTTGCGACACCGGTGAATTGGAAAGACGGACAAGATGTGATCATCCTTCCGTCCGTGTCCGACGAGGATGCGAAGCTACTCTTCCCCGGCGGTTGGAAGACCGAGAAGCCGTATCTACGGACGACGGCGCAGCCAAACAAGACGCGAGAGCCGGCAGGGGTTTAGAGGGCACGGCGCGCTCCGCGTTCGGACTGCTACTGCCCTTCGGGCAGGGCAATGTTGACCTGGGTGCCGGCCAACTTGAATCCAAGCCTTTCGTACACCGCCCGCGAAGTGTCATCGCCCGCCGAGAGCCACGCCAGGTCGGCCGTCTTAAAGAACTCTTGGAGCAGAACCGTGCTTACTGTGGACGCGGCCCCTCGCCGCCGGAAGTCGGGATGCGTTCCGACTCCGGCAAGCTCCGCCACGCCATCCGAAGCAACCAGGGATGCGACCGCGGCAGGCTGGCCATCTATGTATGCCAACGCGCCCAGGTGAGTCCCTCGCTTAAAGCCTTGGCGAGTGCGCTCGAGCCGCTCAGGTGTGATCGGCTCGTCATGCTCAAATGAAATATCCGCCACGCGCAGAAACGGCACGAGGTCGCTTTCAGGGTTCATGATCTCCACCCGCACACCTCCGCTTGATTGCGGGATGAACGTGTCGATCGTCGCCACCATCATCGGCATTTCCGATTCGATCACAAATCCTTCCGCCTGCAAGTCGCGAATGAGCTCCGGCCGAAGCTCGGCAAACAGCTCCATGCGTGGCTGGCGGTCTCGCTCTTTCAGTCCGCCCACCATCTCGCGGATCCATTCTCGAGTGATGGGCTGGTCGTTTGCGACCACCGCCCCGTTCAGCCACACCAGCCGCGTTCCCGGATTGATGAACAGCCAGAACGGACCGCACTCCACCACGTCGCGCAACGGTGCGGTGGCCGTAACGTAGGAGCGCTCTATGCGCTGGAGCAGCTCATTGGAGTTGGTCATGACGGCGTCCATACCATGGTTATCGTTCCCGGCAGCCTCTCGTATCCGAGGCGCTCGTTAATCGCGAGCATCGGTGCGTTGCGTGTGTCGTTATCCGTGTGGATCGTTTTGTAGCCGGCGTCCAAAGCCCATTTCGTCCCCTGTGCTTTGAGCGCCGATGCAAGGCCCTTGCCGCGGTGGTCGGCCAGCACTGCGGTGAGACCCTGATCGATGCGGCCGGGAGTCGCTCCGAAATAGAACCAGGTGAACCCGACGGGCTCCTCGCCCACCATGGCGACTCTAGTGCCGTCCGGCGAGAACTGCGGACTGCCAAGGAGCATTCGATCGAAGTGCTCAAACTCCAGGCGGGTGGGAGGATGGGCGCGAGGGATGTCCCCGCGCACCGACTCGAAAAGCTCGTGTAGCTTCCGCCTGAGCTCCGGTGAGTCCACTTTGCCAAAGCTGAAGATCTCAACGCCATCCGGGTTGGGGCAGTCGAGCAACTTCGGGTCCAGCTTGGACAGATCCAGCGCGGATTGGAAGTCTCTTTTTGCCTCCCTATAGCCGCGCTTCTGCGCAAATTGCAGCGAGTACTCGTCGTCCTCAGGAACGGTGGTCGTGATCGAAATCGGGTCCGAGGCGATAAACGATCTCGCACGATAGGAGAGCGCGGTTCCGATCCCGCGATTGCGGTAGCCGGGGATTACGGAAACGTGCAGCGACCACATGAGCGGGTGGTAAGAGCCGTGCACGTGGGAGAGCTCGGCCAGGCCGATCGCGGCATGGTCTTCCAGAGCCAGGAAGTAACAGTTCTTCTCTAGTTCGGGCAGGGTCTGCTCGTCGTGGAGCAGCTCCTCCACGTCGGTGGGCACCTGTGGCCATACCGTGTTCCACACGGCGGCTACATCGGCAAACCGATCCGGACCTGCTTCGATGATGTGCACCACGAGGGCAGATTAAACCCTTTTGAATGGCAGGTGGCAGCCCGAGGGGTCCGATAAAAGCAAAAAAGGCTGCTCGCCATGAAGCGAGCAGCCGTTGGAAACCCTCAGGGCATGTGCGAGACGACGCGGCCGTCGACGCTCATCGACTCGTCGTGGACCCGAATATAGGCCGCCTTCCATTGGCCTCCTACCTTGCGGAGCCGATCGGTTTCCGAGCCTTCGATGTGGACGTTTTTGTTCCCGTCCCTGCCGTTAGCCTCGTAGCGGGACTCCACGGTGGCGGTGTTGCCGCCGGTCAGTTTGATGTCCATGACGTTGAACTTGACCTTCAGCTCACTGAGCGGCCCCAGGCCCCTCCGCAGTTCGGCGACGGCTTGATCGCTGTTCTTGACCACCTTATTGGGCTCGACTTGGCGGAAGTCGGACGTGAGCATGGATCGCAAGGTCTTCCAATCCTTGCGCTCGAAGGTACGGGCAACTTTGGTGAAGCCCGCGCGGATCGCGGTGTGCTCTCCCATGACCCGCCGCGCCTCCATCTGCGCTTTGGTCAGGGTTGGCCGGTGAACCTGGCCGTGCGAATGCTTATGCTGAGGCGATAGGAGGGCGATGGCGACGACAACGGTAGCAAACATGCATCAACTATACGCCTTCAAGGCTTCCCGAGTAAATGCATGGCTAACCTGAGCCCCGGTATTCCTCAGGGATTTGCCGTCTATGGTCGTGCTCTCGGTCAACTGCTTGATCAGGGACAGCTTCCACTTGCCTCCGATCTTCCGCCAAGAGTCACGCTCCGTGTCCTTAGACACAAATGTGTGCAATTTTCCGTCCGGACCTTTAACTTTACTCTTGAGGGTCCAGGTGTTTTC
>JAXDKF010000187.1:0-9960 GCA_034667265.1 Fimbriimonadaceae bacterium | reverse complement strand
CTGCCGTTGCTTGCGTTGTTCGGCGACCCAAGCGTAATAGGGCGACACCGTCTTCCCAAACCGTGGGACCAGCATCGCCAGCCGGGGCTCGATCTCCAGCGTCTGCCGTTTGGGCTCGAATCCGTAGTGCATCTCCGGCACGACCACCACTTCGAACTCCAACCCCTTTGCCTTGTGGATCGTCATGATCGTGACCATGTCGGCGAGGTCGTCTTCGGCCGGTGCATCGCCTTCTCGGTGCTTTAGGTTTTGGATCTCGCGGATGCGTTGCGCATACTCCGCGGGTCCAAGCTCTGGCTCTTGAGAAGCGAGCGCGAGAAGCTTGCGCACGTTGGCCAGAAGTTGATCCGCGTTGCGTCGCTTGGCCAGCGTCTCCATGTATTCAGAAACGGCCAGGACCTCGGAAAGCACCTCCCATGCCGGTAGTCGATCCGCGTAGCGGCTGATCGGCTCAAACCACCTTAAGAAGCGCGCGATCTTGTCTGCCTCCTCGGGCACGGGTGGCACGTAGCTGCTGAGGCCCTCAATCACCGGCCTTCTCTTCGCCAGCAGCGCAACCGAATCCAGGGATAAGCCGCAGAACGGACTGCGCAGCGTCGCCAGCAACGCGAAGTCGTCGTAGGGATTCGTCAGAGCCACAAGCGCGTTGGCGATGTCCCGAATCTCGAGCCGCGTGTAGAACTTCTCCGTCCCGCCCGCGATGCGCGAGCTGATACCGAGAGCAGTCAGCTCCCGCTGGATCTGGATGCCGAATCGCAATCCGCGCACCAGCACCGCGATGTTCCGTAACGGCTCGCCTTCCTTATGAAGTTCGGAGATCCCTCGCGCCACCTCGAACGAGTCCTCTTCCTGTTGCATCCACAGCTCGACGCCGGTGCAATCCTGCTCCGCCGGCGAGTCGAAGTCCATGGGCGCGTTGTTCACAAGCATGGGCGAGTAATCGGTCCACAGCCGGCCAAAGAGCAGATCGACGAACTGGAGGATCCCATCCGTCGACCGCCAGTTCTTGCTTAAGCGTTTCGTATTCGGGGCCAGCGCGCGCTGCTTGAACAGCTCCACATCCGCCTGGCGGAAGCCGTAGATGGACTGCTGAGGATCGCCCACCAACATTTCCGTCTCCAGCCCAAGCGCTTCCAGCAATTGGTATTGGACGGGATTGACGTCCTGCGCCTCGTCGATCATGGCGATCTTGTACTGACGGCGCACCCTCCCGGCACACGAAGGGGAGTTCTTCAATAGCGCGACTGCCTTGGTCTCCAAGGCTACGAAATCTAAAGCCTGCCGACGCTCCATTTCTCGCTCGAGGCTCGCCCAGGCCGAACACACCAGGTGCATCAATCCGCACGCTTGCTCCGCCGCCTCTTGATCCACGGCTGGGTCGACCCTTGATGAAAGCCACCGAGGCATCCGCAAGCTGCACGCCTTGTAGGCCGAGCGGAGCCTATCGAAAACGCCTGCTCCCGGTTCCACCTCCTTTAGTGCCTCCTGAACCTCTATGGGCAGGGATTCGAGCAATTTGCTTTGCCAATGGAAACGGATTGCGCTCGGGTCGCTGTAGATGTCCCACAGCTCCTCGAACTCAGCACCCGACCCGCGAAAAGAATGCAGTGCCTCGCGTATCGCGCCTTCCAGCTTCCCATGCGGCGAGGGCTGGCCGTACTCCGCCTCCCCCGCAAGGCTGGAGATGAGAGCCTCGGCATGACCGCACTCGCCCGTCGGCTCCGCGATGGCTGTGCGCACACACTCGTCCACCAGCCGAGACGCTTCGCTCTCGGAGAGAACGTCGAACCCTGGATCCATACCCGCGGCGACGCTGTTCTCGCGTAGCAATCTCTCGCAAAATCCATGGATGGTTTGAATCGGTCCTGTTTCCGCGATTTGCGCTTCATCGCGCAGACCGCGATCCAGCAGCGATTCGACGATCCTCCGCTTCATCTCGGCCGCCGCCTTACGAGTGAAGGTGATGGTCAGGATCTGGTCGGGACTGACGCCGTCTCGCACGTGCCGCAGATAGCGCTCGACGAGCGTGCCCGTCTTGCCCGCCCCCGCCGACGCGAGTACCACCAGCGACCGATCTTGCGAATCGATGACCGCGTGCTGCTCGGGCGTGGGATCAATCGACTTCGAACGCATTCTCGTCGACCCCGAACGGGGAATCCTCCTCGCCAAAGTCTAGTGATCGCCTGCACAACTCGCCATACGAGCACCACGAGCAATGACTGCCGGGCATCGGCGCAACGCCCGACTGCTGGAGTCGCTGGACCGCGCGTTTGAGGCGTCGTTTGACCTCGTCGTAGAACGCCTTCTGAGCCAGCGCGCCCTCTCCGCCGGTCGCAAGATCGATGACGTCCAAGCCCTCCAGTTTTCTGGAAGGCAGCGGCATCTCGGGTAGCCGAGGCATCAGCAACAGCGTTCGTTCGCCGCTCATGCTCTCCACTTCCACTGCGGATCCAGCGCCCTGTCCATGCCGGGCCAAGAGATGCAGGCCGTAATAGAGCATATCGAGCTCATCCAGAGGCGCGCCGCCAAGGCTTTCCTTGTTTGGCGGTTGGCTCTCATAGAGATGGCTCACCGCATACGGTCCCATGCGTGAGGTGCCCGCAACCGCGCCCACCAGAGGCACGTCGCCTGGCATCGTATCGCGCAGTCCCGGCGCGCCGAACGGGATGTCCGTCTTCAGCGAGTCCGCTTCCTTGGGCCAAAGTTGGCGTGCGGTGAACTCCCTACGCACCCACTCGGAGATCAAGCGCCGGCCCCCGCTCCGCAGCAAAGCCATTTCCCATTCCGGCGCCTCGCCGTACATGCTATCAAGCTCCGCCTCTAAGGCGATTTCCAACGCTACCCGCGCGGATGCCTCATCGGCTTGATGGAGAAGTCTTGTGGCTCTCGGCAGATTCCGCAGCTTCGACCATCGGCTCGCCTCGCGATTGGGTTTCAAGTCGAGCCGCTTCGATACGAAGTGCCTGAACTCGCAACGCAATGCATCCCGCAGGTCTTGAGGCGTAAATGGCTGGCCGATCGGCCACGCAAGCTGATCCTTAACTTCCTTGGTGAGAAAGTAAACGGGCAACGGATCTTCTCGAGGTGAGTCCAAAGCAGCGCGGAGGCGTTGGTCCGCTGGAGCCAGACAGGAGTCAGCTGATGGCGCGAAAGGCACGCGCGGATAGTTGTGCTTCTGCACGAACTCGCCCAGTGCGCGCGCCACCTCGTGCAAATAGAACGCGGGCACGTTATCGCGGCTCTCGTCCGCCTGCGGATAGCTGAGGGTCAGGCGCTCGCCCGCCGCCGCACAAAGCCGATAGAACTCGTCTCGCTCTTGCCTCGCATGGTCAAAGGAAGTCGGCAGCGTTGGGTTGAGCTCCAGAGTGTCTGAAAGCGCCCGCCTGTCCTCGTCGTTGAGGATCGGGTCTTCGCTCCGCCGCCTCGGAAACACGCCTTCAAGCATCCCGATTGCGTACAGCGATCGCACTTCGCCCAAGGCCGCCGCGGAGCTCACCACAGAGACTCCGGTTTCATTGGCGGGAAGGCTGTACTCCTCGTCTTCCGCTAGGCTTCTGCAGAGCCGCGCGAAATCGGCCAAGGTCACGGGTTTATCCTCGCCCACTCCTCGGACAGACGCGACGTTGGCGACTGCTCGCTGCAAAGCTCCAGGCGCGCGCATATCTCTCGTTCGGCTCGGTCCCTCGGTCGCCGATCCGTGCCAAGGCAGGATATCGACCAACGAGCGCAAGCGGTTGGTCCACATGTGCAAGGGAAGGGGCGCCTTGATCGCATCTTCGCGCCAATCCATCAGCCGCTTGAGCCATGGGATCTGATCTTCGTGCCCTTGCGCCCAACCGTTCATCACTGGCCAGGCGTTTCGCCTTGCCTTGTATGCCGTGCGAGCCGTTTCGCGGATCTCATCGCTGGTCTTGCGATCCAACCCCAAATAGCTGCAGCCGAGCAGCGGGATCAGCTTGCGCGGGTCGTCCGATCCGCAGAACTCCAGCGCTTCCAATACCAGCCGCGCAAACCGGTTCGTGAAGATCGGCGCGCGCCGGGCGATGCTCAGCCGCACCCCCAGCCTCTTGGATGCTGCTTCCAAATAGGAGGCGTATTCCTCGAGGTTTCGCGCATAGATGGCGATCTGGCCAGGAGGGACTCCATCTTCCAAATCCTGCAAGCATCCGCGGAGGGCCCATTCCGCTTCGGCAAGGGCGTCCGAGCAGCTCGTGACTTTGACCTTCGGCTCCCCGTGTCCGGTCTGATCCGTGAAAAGGCAACGGCAAAGCTCGTTGGGAGTGCCGCGGTCCTCGATCGGAACGCCGAGCATGGCAGCCAGTGCCTCCGATCCGCCAAACAATCTCTGGGTCGGTCGGTCCATGGCAACGGTGACGTCGGCGCCGCAGTCGGCCAGCCACTGGATCCATTTCGCGACAAGCGGATGGTCGCACGAGCCCGTGAAGATCAAGACCCGAGGGATCTTGTTGCCCTGCGCGGGCTTGCATTCCAACGCATGGAGCACCTGCTCGGAGTTCAACTGCCTTCCGAGAGTTTCGATCGTTTCCCGTGCACCTGATTCGATCAGAGCAAGCGAGCGAAGCTTTTCCGCGGTTTCCGGCGTCGTCTTGGCCGCTGCTGCTTCAAGTTTGGACGGCCCGATGCTCCAGGCGTGCAGCTCGCGCATCGTGCGGGCAACCGCCTTGTGAAATCCCGGAAACCTCGAAGCCGCGGCAAACGGGGAATCGGTCTCGAGCTGCTCGCAGGCTTGGCCAATTGCCGCGACGTAGTGGCCGGTGCCGACCTGACGCTTCGGGCTCTCATCGCATAGCAGGAGGAAGTCGTTGACGACCTTGCCGAACGGCGAGGGCCCATCGTCCTCGGGCATGAGCTGGGCGATGCTCCGCAAGAGGTTGTCGTCCAACGATGTCACCACATCCCGGTTGCCGCGATTGAATTCGGCGAGGACGAGGCGAAGGCTGGCCGCGCCCGGCACAAGGCCAAGCGCTCTCAGGCGGGAACGGGCGGCCATGGAAGGTATGTGTATTATGCGTCTCGTGGGGCCAAAGCTGACCAAGGTCTGGACCTCACGGCGTAAGTGGCTGGGCAACGTCGTGCCCATGCTTTTCTGGTTCTTGCCCACAGCGGGCGGCGTCTTCTGGATCTTCCGAACCGGGCGCATCTTTGGACCCGGACTTTGGTCTGTTATCGCGGGCCAAGTCATCGGATGGCTCGCGCTCAACTATTTCGGCCTGTACGAGAACGGCCGCATTCGGCGGGATTCGATGCGCAACCTGATCCATCGGCGGCCCCCCGCGCCGGGTCCAGTTGTCTTCGTGGGCTGCGCTTCCACCAAGCATCACAGCATCCTGGACGCGCACGAGGATGTGGGCTTTCTATCCTTCGGGACCAACGAGCTGGAGTTCATCGGGGACGAGCGTCGCATGCGGCTTCTCCGCGAGCAGATCTCCCAAGTGCGTCTCCGGCCCAGCGTCCATAGCATCGTGGGACTCGGCTGTTGGATCAGCATCGAGGCATTCATCAACGGGATGCCCGTTCGTTTGCTTGTGGAGCCTCGGGAACGCGACACGCTCTGGGGCAACCTCATGCTGTCGGGCTGGCTTAAAAAAGTGATCGACGATTGGCGCTTCGGCATCCAGCCGCAGGCCGCTCACCGCTACACCCATCGCATCGAATCGGCCCCTTCTCTGGACGACCCTGCTCCAACTCCTGAACTTGGCCCTGGAAACTCGCCTGAAGTCTGAGCGCCCCAACACCCAACACCCAGCTCCCAATCTACAATGGGCAAGATGCCCGTCACCTACGCCAGCTATCTCAAGATCGACGACCTGCTCAAGTGCCAGGTGCCCCTGTCCGAGGGTCCTGAGCACGACGAGATGCTCTTCATCGTGATCCATCAGGTTTACGAGCTCTGGTTCAGGAGCATCACGCACGAGCTGGAGTACCTCCAGAAGAACTTCGATCGCGACGACGTGCCCACCTCGTACGCCACGCTCAAGCGCGTTCTCACGATCCTCAAAGTGCTCGTCAGCCAGATCGACGTCCTCGAGACGATGAGCCCCCTTTCCTTTAAGTCCTTCCGATCGCGGCTCGAGTCCTCCAGCGGCTTCCAATCGCTGCAATTCAGAGAGCTAGAGATCGTGCTCGGCAAGCGCGGCCAAGACGCGCTGAACATCCACCAAGACAACCCGGAGGGCCTTGAGAAGCTTAGAGCCCGCCTTAAAGAGCCCAGCGTCTACGACTCTTTCATTCGCTTCCTCGGTCGGCGGCGCGGGGGGATCCCAGAAGAGGTTCTTTCACGAGACCTGAGTCAGACCTGGACCGAGTCGCCCGCTGTGGAAGAGGTCATCACCAAGACCTATCAACAAGATCCGGAGGCCGCTCAAATCTGCGAGCGCATGGTCGACCTCGACGAGGGCCTGCAGGAGTGGCGATACCGCCACGTCAAGATGGTCGAGCGCACCATCGGCACCAAGGCGGGCACGGGTGGCTCCTCCGGCGCCGAGTACCTGCGCACCACGCTCTTCCAGTCTCTGTTCCCGGAGCTGTGGTCCGCGCGCACGGCCTTCTAACCTGGACCGCCTCTCTCCGGGCGATTGCCCCAACGTCCGTATGCCCGCGCCATACTCATGCACATGCAGGAACGGCGACCAATTGCCTTGCATACCAAAATCTTCATCGGCCTGGTGCTGGGCGCCACTGCCGGGGCCATCGCCCAATCCCTCGCGAAGCAGGGCACGTGGTTCACCAAGGACCAGCTAGAGGCGTTCGCTAAGAACTACGCGAGCCCGATCGGCAGCATCTTTTTGTATCTGATCTTCATGATCGTGGTGCCGCTGTTGATGTCGGCGCTTGTGCTGGGGGTGGCGGAGATCGGGCAGGCGAGAAAGTTCGGTCGCATCGGCGTGAGATCCCTGCTCTTGACCATCGTGCTCAGCGGCATCGCAGTCGTCATCGGGCTGGTGGCCGTGAACGTGGTCAGGCCCGGGGATCAGATCAGCGGGGCGCAGAAGCCCGCGCTTATCGCACGCTATCGCGATCCGGAACGAGCCCAGAAGTATCTGGACGACGCGAAGAAGACTCCCGAGGACCCGCCTCTGCTTGGCTTCATTCCCAAGAACCCGATCAAGGAGATCGCTCGCGACGGGCTCCTGCCTTTCATGTTCTTCGCGCTGATGTTTGGTCTCGCACTCGCCGCCATCGAGCCCGAGCGCGCACTGCCTGTGAAGGCATTCTTCGATGGCGTATTTGCTGCGAGCTTAAAGATCATCGACTGGGCGATGCGCTTAGCGCCTTACGGTGTCTTCTTCCTCATCTTCGCGATCACGGCGCAGTTCGGCCTCGAGTTACTCAAGGCGGTCGGCATCTATGCGGTCCTTGTGCTCGCGGCTTTGGCCCTGCATCTCTTCGTGGTGTATCCGATCGTGCTGAAGTTCATTGCGAAGCGCGATCCGGTTCAGTTCTTCCGCCAGATCCGCACGGTGATGCTAACCGCGTTCGCGACGAGCTCCAGTAACGCGACTCTTCCTATTGCATTGGAAACGGCTCAGCGGGACCTCGGTCTGCCCAAGGACATCAGCTCTTTCGTCTTGACGGTGGGCGCGACCGCCAACCAGAACGGCACCGCCCTGTTCGAAGGCATTACGATCCTCTTCCTAGCGCAGATGTTTGGCGTGGACCTCACCCTCCTTCAACAGCTTCAAGTCATGGGCTTGGCCATCGTGGCGGGAATCGGCACTGCGGGCGTGCCGGGAGGTGCCTGGCCGTTCATCGCATCGGTCTTGGTGATGTTGAAGATCCCGCCCGAGGGCATCGGCCTAGTGTTCGGCATCGACCGCCTGCTGGATATGAGCCGCACCGTGCTCAACGTGACCGGCGACCTGACCATCGCCGCAGCGGTGAGCGCCATGGAAGGGGAAACGGAGCACGAAGTCGCCCCATCGTTCGCATAAGCTGTCGCATAATGGGCTTTATTGTTTGGAGAGAAGGAATGAGAAAATTGCAATTATTGGCTGCCGCTGTTGTCGGCGCCCTCGCTGTCACGACGATGAATCGTGCCTACGCGGTCGGCACGGTTCCGAACGCGTCCAGGGTGACAGTGGCTGTGCCTGCCCTCTCAGAGTCAGCCTCATTTGCCTTTGCCACCATGAATAGCCCAATTCAGGTTCTCGCAAGCGGGATCAAGGGAAATGTTGGCGTCGCCGAGATGACCGTCACTGTGATGCTGGAACCGAATGTAACAACCTGGGGCGGCCTTGCCTGGGTGAGTCACGGGATAAGAGGCACCGGCATAAATCGGAGCCAGTACGAGTTCTTGTATTCCGGCACGCTCAACAATTCCAGCTTTTACGTCGACCCGAACATGGTCAACGTGGTGCCCGACAACCCGGCCAGTACGGACAACATTAGCGTGTACCTCGTCGCAACCCGAGACTCCGGAAACAAATACACCCGATACCGAGTTCGCAATAACCTCGAGCAGCCTCAGACGGTCGTCATCGTTCAGATGTGGTGACGGCCCCGCCATCCATCCGCGGAAGCACATGAAATGAGAAAGCTGGAACTTCTGGTGGCTGCGGCGGTTGGTGCGCTGGCCGTCACGACGATGCACCGTGCCTATGCCGCGGGCGCAACCCCCAACGCATCCCAATTGGGTCTCGTGGTCCCTGTTGGAACCTCGTCGGCTTCCTTCGCGCTCTCCAGCTTTAATCTCCCATGCTTCGTTATGGCGAGCGGTACCAAAGGGACGCTGGGCGTTGCCGATATGACTGTGACGGTTATGGCCGACCCCAATCCTGGCGCGGGCGGCTTAGCTTGGGTAAGCCGAGGAATCACAAACGATGGTCGAGTTATCCCTTATTCCGGATTTCTGTCCAACGCCATCGTGGGAAGTGAGCCGGTCATGGTCAACGTGACCCCCGACAATCCCGATTCGCCTGGGGGCTCGGTGTACTTGGTGGCGACCTGGGACGCGGCCAACAAATATTCGCGCTACCGTGTTCGCAACGACTCTACGCGTCAGCAGACCGTGGTCATCACTCAGATCTGGTAGCCGCCTCTCTCGTCAGCGGCCGGGTGAAATCCTGCAACGGGCCAAGCACCCTCAACGGACTTCAAAAGCGCAAACATCACCCGGTAGTCGGGTTGGCAAATAGCCGAGCAGTTGTTACAATACTGGCGGCCCCCGCCCCGTTGGGTTGTTGCCTATTTCCCATGAAGAGATTTATTGCCCTTTCCCTTGCCATCCTGTGCGCTGCCGCCGGCTTCGCGCAAACCACCACTAACAAGACCGCACTCAAGCAGATCGCGGACGCCGCCCGCGCGAGGGCTGAATCCAAGAAGCGAGACGCGGAGCGGATCGCAATCCTCAAGGGTCTTCCGATCCGCCAGATCCTCCCCAGCGGCAAGGTCATCGAGCTCATGGAGTTCCGCAACGGCCGTCCGTACTACATGGAAACCGCCAACGTCAATGCGGCGATCACCACGCGGGCCAACAAGGTGCATCCGGGCGGAGGAGCGGGCCTCAATCTTACGGGCTCAGGCGTCACGCTCGGCCAGTGGGACGGCGGCACCGTAAGAACGACCCACCAGGAATACGCGGGCAGGATCGTGCTAGGTGACTCCGAACCGCAGTCGGGCGATCACGCGTCCCACGTGGCGGGAACGATGATCGCCTCCGGTGTGAACCCCAGTGCCAAGGGAATGTCGTACGCCGGCATCGTTAACTCTTTCGGCTGGAACAGCGACACTGCCGAGATGGCCACGGCCGCCGCGGCGGGTCTGAGGCTCTCAAACCACTCGTACGGCTACATCACGGGTTGGTATTTCAATGGCTCTATTTGGCAGTGGTACGGAGACACGGCAGTCAGCCAGCTGGAAGACAACGGCTTCGGCTTCTACGATTCCACGGCTCAGGACTACGACAACGTCGCCTACAACGCGCCGTTCTATCTGATCTGC
>JAXDKF010000186.1:0-5087 GCA_034667265.1 Fimbriimonadaceae bacterium | reverse complement strand
AAGTGAAGTTCCCGGGCAACCTCAAGCAGGAAGACGCGATGATCTCGAAGACATTGGCGACGATGCTCGAAAGCGCCCCTGCGGAGGCGGACGTGCTGAGCCTGGAGCGCAAGACGGTAAGCATCCCGACGAGCTTCTATCGAAGGATGGATTGGCCGGGCGAGCCGACCGACGAGCAGCTCCGATGGATGCCTCACCAGATCCTTCGTTGGATCAAGGCGGAGGAGCAGATCTACGAATTCTTGAAAGAGCAAGAGGACTCGCCGTTTAAGGCCTGGCTGGACGATCCAAATGCAGCGGATCTTGTCGTGAACAGATCGAACGAAGGATAGCGCGGCGTTGGCGCTGGGCGTCAGGACCATGCGATTTCACGCAGAGGCGCGGAGAACGCGGAGACGCGGAGAAGGTGCCGCCGCTTGTGTTGCTTTCTGAAGCTCAATCGGCATCTTCTATCGCTTGCCGCTCTTCGCTCTCACGCAGTCACCGGTTCTTGTTGAGGCTCCGTGCTGCGGGTCATCGCGATGATGCTTGCCTGTGCGGCTAGGCGGCCAGCAATGTCTCGGAATTCCGCGGCTTGCGCCCGCTCCGGATAGGCCAGCAGAGATGGGACGCCCTCCTCCGATGCGCGGCTCACCATCGGATCGAGCGGAATGGACCCTAGGAACGGAGCCCCGATCTTGGCAGCCAGCTCTTCGCCCGTCATGCCCGCGAAGATGCGCGTGACTTCTCCGCAATGCGGACAGGCAAAGCCCGCCATGTTCTCGACGACACCCAAGATCGGCGAATTCAGGCGGCGAAAAAGCTGTACGGACTTGCCCGCGATGTTGGCCGCCACTTGATGGGGCGTTGTGACGATCACCACTCCGGTAAGGGGCGCCAACTGAGCAAGGGACATCGGCGCGTCGCCGGTGCCCGGAGGGAGGTCGACAAGAAGATAATCCAGATCGCCCCATGCAACGTCCGCCAGGAGCTGCTTGACCGTTCCGGCGACCATCGGTCCACGCCACAAAACAGCCTGCCCTTCCTCGAGAAGAAAGCCGAGGGACATCATCTTGATGCCGTAGCGCTCGATCGGCATGATCTTCTCGCCGCTCGTGAATGGGCGCTCCTCGGCGCATCCCATCATCAGCGGGATGCTAGGTCCGTAAACGTCGGCGTCCATCAGCCCCACGCGTGCGCCGGTTTCCGCTAAAGCGATGGCAAGGTTGATCGTGACCGTACTCTTGCCCACGCCGCCCTTACCGGATGCAATTGCGATGGCGTGCTTGACGCCGGGAATGAGGTCGCCGGGTTGGTCTTGCCTTTCCCTCACCTGCGCCGTCATTTCAATAGCGACTTCGCCGACCCCTGGCAAGGCGCGGATGGCTTGCTCCGCAAGGCCGTGCAGCTCTTCCCGCACCGGACACGCCGGGGTGGTGAGCTCGATCGTGACGGACACGTTGCCTTCGGTTACTTGCAGGTTCTTGACGAACCCAAGGGAAACAATATCGCGGCGTAGATCGGGGTCGACGACGCTTCGCAGAGCGTCCAGAACCTGGTCCTGACTGATGGGCATGTGCCCTTGAGGGTACCTACCCCATATAGGAAGGCATCGTGGCCGGCGACGCAGGAGCATTTTCGTCGCAACGGGCTCCCAGTGTGAAGGAGAACGTCGCCCCTTGATTTGGAGCTGCCTCGACCCAGATCTGGCCCCCATGGCGCGCGACCACCCTCTTCACGTTGGCCAAGCCGATGCCGGTTCCGGGGTACTCGCTATCTCGGTGCAGCCTCTCGAACGGCTGGAAGATCTTCGGTGCGTACTTCATGTCGAAGCCTACACCGTTATCTTTGACAAAATAAATGGTCTCTTCGGCGCGCTTTCGAACGCCGAACTGGACTTTGGGCGAAGCAACCTTCGACGAATATTTCAGGGCATTCTCGATGAGGTTTTGCATAGCCAATCCGAGCACGTTCGGGTCGCCACAAGCGATAGCGTCCGGCTCTATCTCAATTTCAAAGTTGGCGTCCGGATTCTGAGCTCGATAGGCTGTGGCCGCCGCATTTGCCAAATCCGAAAGGTTCACATCTCGGAAACTGAGTTCGGTGCGGCCCAAACGGGAGAATTGCAGCAAGTCGTCGATAAGCTCACCCATCTTGGTAGCAGCGATCGAGATCCGATGCAAGTGGTCGCGCGCTTCGCCGTCGAGCTGCCCGCCAAAGTCTTCGATTAAGATTCGGCTGTTCCCAGATAGGCTTCGCATGGGCGCTCGAAGGTCGTGGGAGACAGAGTAGCAAAAGCCCTCCAGTTCGTCCATCGTGGCCCGGAGAGCGGCGGTCCGCTCTTCCACTCGTTTCTCCAAATCGATGTTGAGGCGCCGCACTTCTTCTTCCGCTTTCTTTCGGTCACGGAGCTCGCGTTGCGCTGCCTCGAAGAGACGGGCGTTATCGACCGCAGTACCTGCGCGACGGCCAAGCTCCTCTGCCACTGCAAGGTCTTTCTCGTCATAGTGCTTCCGGGATTCCGCCCATACCAGCGAGAGCACGCCCAAGACTTTTCCGCGTGACACCAAGGGGACGATGATCACCGAAGTTAGGCCGAGCTCATCGATGAGGCGCATATGCTCGTCATCGATAGCAGCGGCGACTAAGAGCTCACGGGGGATGTCCTTGTACAACTCGGCCTTACCTGTGCGCAGTACGGCAGGAGATCCGGTTGCCGCGTTTGGATCGGGCGGGTATTTCCGCTCAATCTCCATGGCCCACTTAACCTTCTCGGGATCGATGTGCTTGACGGCGACACGCTTAAGCGTGCCGTCCTCGTCGAGAACATCCACGCCGCACCAGTCCGCGAAATCGGGAACGGCAGCCTGAGCGAGCTGTTCTAGCGTCCGCTCGTAATTCAGTGAGCTGGCCAATGTCGTCGTGGCCTCCGCAAGGAGGTGCGCGGTCACCTCGGCGTCCTTGCGCTCGGTCAGATCGTAAACGACTAAGTTAACGCCAAGCACCGCGGCATCCGCACCGAAAACAGGGTCGAAATTGGCCAAGTAATAGCGGGGCTCGCCGTCGGCAAGCTTCCACTCAACTTCCTGGCGGAGCGGCTTGCCGGTCTTGATTACGTAGTCGAAGGAACGCTGGATGGTCTGTCCGGGCGCGCCCAAGATTTCTCCCGCTTTCTTGCCGATGAGATCGAGATCCGTTGCTCCCATCCACTGCTGGAGCCTGTCGTTGATCCGCACAATGGCGCTGTTCGGATCCACAAAGGCAAGGCCAACCGGCGTGAGGTTGTAGAGGATCTCCAACTCGGCCAAGCGCTTGGTCGCGAGCACTTCGTTCATCTTTTGCGCATCCTGAGCTGTTCGGGCCTCTTTGGCCGCTGTTTCGGCGCGACCCGAGGCTCGGCGGAAGGCTTCTGACACAACGACGATACACAGTGAGATGCCGAAAAAGATAACAGCGCTCTGCTGATCGGTCGAGCTCGATATGGCGAGCGATCCCTTCGGGTGTAGGAACACCAGGTCCGCAACCAGGGTGCTCAGCACGGTTGCGACCAGCCCCGGTCCCCACCCGCCGTAAAGGGAAGCTACGAGTACGGCCACGATGTAAGTGGCGAACACCACCCTGTCGCCTAGAACGCCGTACAAGGACAGTCGGACTAAGGTTGCCGCCAGGATGGTGGCAACGGAAACGCCATAGCGCTCCCACACGCTCCTATCCCTGGACTCCCGTGAGTTTGTAGCCAAACCTGCGTCCATATTACTTTGGACGCGAGAGCGGCACCAAGCGGCCTTAGCCCATGGCGGGGCGCAGGTCTTTCTTCAGCATCGCGCGAGCCCGAAAAAGCCAGCTTTTAATCGTTCCCTCGGGCTTATTAAGCTCATGGGCGATCTCGATGACCTCCATGTGGCGGAAATGCCGCATGAAGATGATCTGGCGGTACCGCTCAGGCAAGCGGCCCATAGCTTCGAGGACCTGGCCGTGCCGGATCGCGCTGCCGGCCTTCTCGTCGATCCGCTGGCCGGGGTCGGGCAGCAGGTGCTCATGATCCTCCAAGGGATCCGTTTCCCGCCGCCTGCTTCGCACCACGTCGACGCAGCAATTGGAGCAGATTCGGCAAAGCCACGGCTTAAGCGGCCGTTCGGGGTCGAACTCCCGGATGGCTCGGAAAGCCTTCAGGAGCGTCTCTTGGACGGCATCCTTGGCGTCGTCCGGGTTCCGCAGCATCTTCAGGGCGAGGCTATACAGGGACGGCCTGTGTAGGTCGATCAGAAGCTCAAATGCGACGGCCTCGCCTTCCGCGGCGCGGGCTATAAGGTGTGACTCCCAGCTAACGAACTTGGCAGCCTTCATTTTTTTGTTGTCCTTAGGGCATTCCCCCAGACGACTCCATTGTATAGGCCGTTTAGCCGACAGAACTCCAGAAACTATGAACTTGGGCCTATGGTCCCCCTCTATAGAAACCCATAGATATTACGGGTTTGTGGAATAGGGGAGTCTAGGAATGACAATCGGATTGTTTTCAGGGAGGAGCCACGGAGTGAAGCTGGAACCAACCGGCCACGCCAAAGGGATCGCTCAGCACCTGTTGCTTGCATGTCCGATCGTTTTTTCCGGGTTTGTAGCGCTCTATTCCCGGGGCTACCAGGACAACCACGTCACCCCTACCGGAACCCAGGAGCAAGATGCTCGGGTGCTAGCCTATGCACCTTTCGTGAAGGAATCGAAGGTCGTTTTCAATAAGGGGCAAATCGACAGAGAGAAGTTGCTCGCGCTGGCGACACGGTGGGACAAGGCTGCTTCCGCATCCGCGCTTAAGCCCCTCGTGCCGGTCAGCTTCGAGGATTCGCCCGAAGAGGGCGGCCGAGGCGAGATCATGCTCGCCAAATCCCAAGTTGTGGCCGCGCTCCTCGAGGACTCACGACTCCTAGGAGAAGCGGGCAAGGCCGATCAGGCGGCCAATGAAGCGCTCCTGGCCATGAGGCTCTCTGAGTCGCTGAAGTACTCAGATTTTCACAGCGTCTACTTAGCCGGCCAAGAACAGCGCAAGGCGGTCAGCCGGCTTCATCAAGTGGCGCCTATGCTAGACGCCGAGGCCCGCGAATCGGTGCGAA